>JAEWBD010000410.1 GCA_023391315.1 Bacteroidota bacterium
GCGCATACCTGGCCACAGCCGCAATAGAAGCCGTTTCGTCGCCGCCCATGCCAAAAATGGGAGACGTGCTGAGTGCCTGTGCGCCTGCAGACCAGTAATAGGTACGGTCGCCGCCGCCTTCTGTATCAGTCATGTAAATCGCACGCTGCAATGTGGGGGAATTAAGCGAAAGCAACAAGGCCACGATAGCGCCAATAAAACATACAGAAACAATAACAAACTGAAAATCGATCTTCCGCCTTACCAGGTGAATATAAACGCCAACAGCGCAAAGTATCATGAATGAAAGCAGGCCGTTTCTTGAACCCATCATCATAATCATAATGCCAACCAAAACAATGGTTCCAAAAGCAAAGAAACGTGTGAAGAAACCAATATTGGGTTTGCGGCTGAACAGCGTTATAAACAAGTAAACAGATAAAGCGCACAAAGTGGAAGTAAATGTACCGTGGTGCACGTCGCCTAACTGCAATGTATCAGAATAACCCGCACCGCTTTGCGCCCTTCCGTTCAGTAATAAATTGAGGCCCAAAGGAATGATAATAAAAGGCATGCAACGCCGCGTATATTCGGGAATCTTATAAAGCATTTCTTTTGGATAATTAATAAGCACCCTCAGAAAAAACAGGTAAAATACCAGTTTTATCATCTTAACAATACTATGAAAAGCGGGTGCATTTTTTCCGGTTCCTATGGGAAGACCGGCAAAATTTTGGGGATGCTGGTAATAAACGAAAATACCCAGGAAAACAAAACCCAGGAAAAACAGGTAAATGATGGAAAACCGGAATGGGACCATTTTGCTTTTTTGAGAAAGTAAATCCCAGGCGAGTATGGGCGCTATGGTGGCAATGGTTAAACTTTCAGCGTATGAAGCATCGGCTGTTCCCACGCCTGATGTGGCAGTATCGGTAAATGCACCCTGCGATAAAGAAATCGTCATGAACATAGGGTACATAAAGGCACGGTCATATAATACCAAAGGAATGGTGAGCAATACAAGCGGTGCTGAAGTTAAATTAATGAGCGAGATATAAAGCGTAAGGCCTATTACGATTAGTATCCCGAGAAATAATAATTCTTTACCTCCAACATAAATACCGCTTTCCTGCTGTTGCTGTAAATTATTTGAATATGCTCCGTACATGCGGCAATAAAATTATTAATTGTAAATAATACTATCTGCTAATTTTTATTGTTCCTCATCTGTAATTATTGGCTGGCCTTTTTGTTTCTTTTTCTTCTTCTTAAACATCTGCAGAAAATCTTTCTGTATATAAACTATATCACTGCCAAGTAAATTCGGCTTCTTAATAAATGCAACCAATGCTGCTGCGCCAACAACAGTGCATAAAGCTGAAAATGCAATAATTTCATCAGCAATAAATATATGTAATAAGCGGTAAAGCAAATAAGCCGGAATTACCCAGCCAATGCTTAGCAACACGCCATTATAATAAGGCCTGAAGACCAATGTTTTCCAGTCGTTTTGAAAAATTCTTTTTCTAACAATGGCAATCATTATCACATAAGAAATTAAGGTGGAAACAAAAATACTCCAGCTAATGCCCGTTAAGCCGGCTGATACATAACCTATATAAATAAGCACACAAATGATAACCGAATTTTGAACCTTCCTGATAAGATTAAGCCTTATTAAACCATGCACCCGCATTAAGGTATCGCCCAGGCTTGACGTGGTGCGCAAAGGCAGGTTGAGAAAAAACACCTGCAGCAGCGGAACAGCATCCAGCCATTTTCTGCCTAATAATATAAGCACAACCTGTTTACTGAAAATAATAAGAAAAACTGTTAGCGGAACAAGGGCAGAATTAATTAATGAAAGTGATTTGGAAAATACTTTATATGTTCCTTTTTCATTGTCGTTTTTCTTTACCATGGCCGGCATCATTACCCGTTGCACCATGTCGTAAAAAAAGCGCTGGGGAATATTCATAATGCGGAAACTCCGGTCGAAAACACCCAATACGGCGGCGCTTACGAGTTTACCCACTTCCAGTATAATCCCAAAATTTACGATGTAATTATTTACGCGGATAAGCGTTAAGCCCGAACCATAACCAATCAAATCTTTCCAGTGTTTTTTGGTAAACCCAAGTTTAAGCGGCAAAGGATAATAAAATAAAAGTGTAAGCAATTCAGCGCCGAAATAAAATATCTGCGACCACACAAGCGACATTACACCAAAGCCTTTATAAGCCAGAATAATTCCCAGCACATTTGATAAAAGCAGCATTACGCCATCTGCAATAAAAATTTTCCTGAACCTGAAATTCTTTTGCAGCATGGCAAATGATGGCGAATACATAGCGGCAAACCAAAAGATAATGCTGAATATGCGCAGTGATGATGTTAGCTGCGGTTCATTATAAAATTCTGCAGCAAACGGTGCAAGAATAAAAATGGCAATGTAGATGATAGCCGCCAGCAGCATACTTGAAAAAAATGCCGCATTTACGTGCTGCTTTTCCGTTTCTTTTCGCTGAAGCAGTGCATCGCCCATACCGCCATCGCCAATCATATTGCCGAAATTCATGAAAGAATTAAGCAGGGCGAAAACACCAAGCTCAGATTTTTGCAGCAGCCTTGCCATAACTGCATAATATCCAAACTGGGAAATTACCTTAACACACACATTAAGCATTTGCCAGGCACCGGATTGTATAACCTGCTTTTTTTTAACCATGGGCTTAAACGGCCTTAAGAACTAATATGCCACAAGCCTGTATAAGCAAGCTTATGGCAATATGTAAGTCTGTATTGTTTATTTAAAATTCTATTTTTTAATAAGCAATAAACAATGCTCAATTCAATAATCAAGCTGCCATTGCGATGAATATTCGGTATTGCTTATTGAATATATCTATCAGATCAACAAGATTAATAATAACTACACAGTATGCGCCCTGCGTTTTTTTCTGCCGAAGAATGATTTGCGTTCACCATAATAATCCTGGCTGCCGTTATATCCATAAGTATAACCATAGCCCGGCACACGTTTTATATCGTTAAACACAACATTAATATTCCTGAACTTTTTATCGTTTGCCAATCCCTGTACAAGATTCACCTGCTTTTTATAAGTAAACCGCTGACGTACCACATACAATACGGTATCAACATATTTTCTCAATAACAATGCATCTGTTACAAGGCCTACCGGCGCACAATCAACAATGATATAATCAAACTCGGATTTTACCTCATCAAATAACTGCTTAACCCTGTCATGCGCCAGTAATTCCGCCGGGTTTGGCGGCAACATACCGGGGCCTATATAGTAGCAATCAGGATGAAGGCTTGTTGGTTTTATAATATCCCTGGCATTTAAATCAGAAATGATGTAATTGGAAAAGCCTTCATTATTATCAACGCCCAATATTGAATAAATATAAGGCTTGCGCAAATCCAGCTCCATTATCAAAACTTTCTTGCCTGAAAGGGCAACTGCTGCCGCAAGGTTTACCGCAACGAAAGATTTACCTTCTCCTCCCATGCTCGACGTAACCAATACGGTTTTATCTGAAGCATCAGGCAGCAGGAAATGCAGGTTGGTTCTTAATGTTCTGAATTGTTCTGCCACCTGGCTCCTGTCATCCTTAGAAACCACAATTGCTTTCCCATCTTTAGTGTGATTGATATCTGCGACCACCGGAACATACGTTGCATTCGTTATGTCATTCGTGGTAATAACTTTTGTATTAAGTAATTCTTTCAGGAAGATTACAACAGAAGGAACCAGCAAACCAAGAAATAAAGCACAGGGAATTAAGATAACCCATGTGGGGAAGAATGGCATAGGGCCGCGTTTCACTTCATCAATAACGCGGATAGGGCCAATATTATATGATTTTGAAACTTCAGTTTGCTCACGTGTTTGTAAAAGATACAGGTACAACTCCTGCACCACGTTTTGCTTTCTTGTATAATCAATATAAATACGCTCTTTTGTGGGCACTTTTTTTATGTTGCCCGTAACCTGGTCATTCCTGTTCTGCAGTTCATTCTGCTCGGTGGTTATACCTCTTTTAAAGGTGCGCATCATGCTTAATAAATCGCCGCGTAACTGGGAAAGCTGGATGTCTATGCTTTTTACATTGGGGTTTTGCTCTGTTGAATTCTGTAAATAGCCCTGGCGCTGCAACTGCAGCGTGTTATATTTTTCCAGCGTTTGCACAAATGCCGCATCCTGGATAGGCGCTGTTGTAGGCATCACCCTTGAATTATTATGCTCGTCCATCAGGTACTTTTCAAGGTCGTCTACCACTTTTAGCTGAACCTGTTTATCGGCAAGGTCATTACTTACAGTGCTGGAAAGCTGGAGTAATTGCTTGGAATCGTCGGTAATATCGGTAATGCCGTTTTCTTTCTTAAAGGTTTCGATATTCTTATCAATATTATTCAGGTCTTCCGATACTTTTATCAAACGGGTATTAATAAAGGCTATGGTGCTGTCGGCTATCCTGTTTTTATTATCCACATCAGATTTTACATACAGGTCAACCATATACCGCAGCATATCTTCATTTTTTGAAGGGCACTGCGCCGTTATGCTGAGATCGATAATATTTACAAATTCAGTGGTAGTAATGGCTTCTATATCATCCATCAGCATTTTTAAGGTAGCGTGATAGCTGTTGATAGTAAGCCCAAGGTGACGGCCGGGGTTTTTAATGGTAACTGCCGGGTTTCGTTCTAAAACCCAGCTGCCATACCAGAAGGTAAGCGTGTCGCCGTAAGAAGCTGTAAAGCTGCTGTCGGTATCTTCATCTTCAAACCATACTTTTTTATCATCGGCTTTAACGTCGTATTCAACCGGTTCAATAATCTTATCATCATTCAAATACAATACATGTATGAAATAAGGAGACTCCTTATATATTTCCTCATAACGGATTGCATTCTTACCAAAATACTGAAGGTTCAGTTCAAGATCGTGTATGGTCTTTTCGATAATGGTTCTTGAATGAATAATTTCAATTTCATTGGAAACTGAATTGGGATAGGAATTTTTTCCAAGGTCGCCCAGTACTGTCGCCTGGTCTGTACCCACAATCTGGCGGCCCTGCGAATTATAACCATTCACAAGCACCCTGCCCATTACGGTATAATAAGGTGATGTGTAGAAAAATATAAAGGTGGCCAAAACAATGAATAGGAAAACTGATAATACATACCAATACCAGTTGCCAAAAATTTTGCCTACAAGAAACTTAACATCAATATCGTGATGCGGAGAAACGTTTCTGTTTACATTTAAATCATTATATGAATCCTGCATAGTAGTAGCTTCTTGAACTTTACCGAATTAAACAAAATCATAATGCCGGGGACATTTCATTACAGGGTTAACCGTGCAATAATAACTATCATTAAAGATATGGCGCTGGATATAACTGCTATATCCCTTACCCTGTAGTTGCTTTCGCCTGCCACTTTATCTTCTGTTGGTTCTACGTATAAAACATCATTTGGCTTAAGATAAAAATAGGGCGATGATATGGTAGTGGTGCTGTCTAAGTTAATTCTCACAATTTGTTTTGCGCCGTTAGCATCACTTCTTATCAGCATCACATTATCCTTTCTGCCGGAAACCGTTATATCGCCGGCCAAACCAAGTGCATCAAAAATAGTGGGGTTTTCATTGGGCACCAGGAACGTGGTGGGGTTTCGCACTTCGCCTAATACGGTTATTTTATAATTGGCAAACCTTACAT
>JAEWBD010000438.1 GCA_023391315.1 Bacteroidota bacterium
ACGCGGTATAAGCTCATTAAACCCCGATGGTAATAAACCATTAATTATTGTGGATGATGTGGAATATACTTATGAACAGCTTGCCCAAATAAATGTAAACGAAATTGAAAGTATTTCTGTTTTAAAAGACGCTTCTACCACTGCAGTATATGGTATTAAAGGCGCCAACGGCGTACTGATTGTAAAAACACGCCGCGGGGCAAATGGCGCGCCGCAGGTGAATGTGCGTGTGGAAAGCGGTTATAACACGCCTACGAAAGTGCCCAGGTTTTTAAATGCCTATAAATCTGCAACGCTGGTGAATGAAGCATTGAATAATGACGGCCTGCAGCCGCAGTTTACACAATCGCAGTTAAATCATTATAAAACGCAAGATGAACCTTATGTTTACCCTGATGTAAACTGGTATGATGTTATACTTAAAAAAGGTTCACTGCAGGCCAATACAAACGTGGATATTTCGGGAGGAACAGATAATGTAAAATATTTTATTTCTGCCGGCGCTTTTACACAAAATGGCAACCTGAATAATTTTTCTGACCCACGCAACCAAGGGGTTCATAATAACTATTTTTATAACCGTTATAACTTCAGGAGTAATTTAGATATACAGGCCACAAGAACCACTAAACTCAGGCTTGATGTTTCAGGCAGGTTCGGGCAGATAAATTCGCCATTATTTTATGCGCCCACACTCAGCCCCACTACAATCATTAACAGTGTTATGTCTGAAATATACAATTACCAGATCATAACGCCGTATGCCGCGCCGGTATTGAATCCTGACGGAAGTTACGCTTATGCTTTCGGGCCAAACCTCAGCAATGTGCCCACGCTTAATGCAAGGCTGGCCACCATGGGTTATTCCAGAAACAGCAGGACCGATTTTAATGTTTTGTTTGATATAAACCAGCGCTTCGATTTTATCACAAAAGGCCTTGGCGCTTCCATACGTGTTGCTTATGCCGGTACCAATGATATCACCAGAACGCAGGCACGCACTGCTACGCCGCCGGCTTATCATTATGATTCATCGGGCCATTATACGCTTGATAAAAACGGCTTGTATGAACTGGCGCCATTTGCTTTAAGCGGCGGCAATGATCTTTTTGACAAACGTTTAAACATACAGGGCTTTATAACGTACGACAGATCATTTGGCGTAAATCATTTTTCTGCATTTGCCTTATTTAACCAGGAAAGCTATGTTACAAAAAGCGGCGGTACACTGGCAGTACCGCAGAAACTGCGCGGCACCACGTTAAGCCTTCATTACGATCTTAAACAAAAATATATAGTTGATTTTAATGCAGCCTATAACGGTTCCGACCGTTTTGCTGCAGGCCACCGCTATGGTATATTCCCAGCCGGCAGTATAGGCTGGAACCTGGCACAGGAAGATTTCTTTAAAAATACCTTCCCCGTTTTCCAGTTGTTTAAGCTGCGTGGCTCTTATGGTTTGGTAGGTTCTGATGCGGTGATTGATAACCGTTATTTATATCAACAGGTGTATTTAAGACAGCCGTTTCCCAATTATTATTTTGGTACAAACAGCAACCCTACTTCGGGCTTGTATGAAGGCAGCCTTGGCAATCCCAATGTTACCTGGGAAAAATCAAGAAAAGCAGATATTGGTCTTGACATCAATATGCTGCATGATAAAATATCCATGCAGTTTGATGTGTTTAATGAATACAGGTATGACCAGTTGTGGTTTCCCGGCTCCGTTCCTTCCATGATAGGTGTGGGTTTGGCCAGGGCCAATCTTGCCAGTGTGCGCAACCGCGGGTTTGAAGGCTTAATTAAATTCCAGGATAAGGTGGGCAATGTTGGGTATGATATAACAGGTGTTATCAATTATGCGAAAAATAAAATCATTTATCAGGATGAGCCGAACCAGACTTACCCATGGCTGGCAAGAACGGGCCATCCTATTGGCCAGCCATTTGGTTATACCGCTATTGGTTTTTATGAAAGCCAGGAAGACATTGACAAAAGTGCCAAGCCGAATATTGATCCTTCTTCCATTAAACCCGGCGATCTTAAATATAAAGACCTGAATAACGATGGCGTAATTGATGAGCGTGACCAGGGGCCAATTGGCAAACCAAATATTCCAAGTTTAAATGCAGGCATAACCTTTGGCTTTCATTATAAGGGCTTTGATTTAAGCATATTATTCCAGGGTGCGTTTGATTACAGTTTCCAGGTTACGGGCATCGGTATTCAACCTTTTCAAAGCCAGTGGCAGCCGGTGCATGAATTAAGATGGACGGAAGCAAATGCAGTCAATGCAAAGTTCCCAAGGCTGAGCAGCAGTGCATCGTATGAGAGCAGCCCAACGGCTTATCCTTCAGATTTCTGGCTGGTAAATGCCATGTATGTGCGCATGAAATCTGTGGATGTTGGTTACCAGTTTCCCAAAAAATGGCTGCCTTTGAAAATTAATAATGCCAGGTTTTATTTCAGCGGTTATAATCTTTTAACGTGGACGAATTTTAAACTGTACCAGCAGGATCCTGAAGTAGCCACCAACACAGTTGGTGATGCTTACTTAAACCAACGCGTCTTTAATGTGGGTTTGCAGGTCGGGTTGTAATAATGATATATGATTAAGTAGGCAAGCGCTTATGAAATTTAAGCTGGTCAACAACCGGTTTGTGATATATCAACGCAATTAAAAAGAATGCTGTTGCTGAAAGGGAGGCAAAGGTTCTGATCGTATGGTAATATTCCCACCTGTCGCGGATACCCTGCCAGTCAGCAGGCATCGCAGCAACCGTCCATATTTTTATTTGATTATCTATGGGCACTTCAATGCCAACAGTTATGATAAGTGCTGTGATAAACAGCACTAATGCAGCAAGCACGCAATAGAAATAGAGGTTTTTTGTTTTCCATGAACCAATAAGTAAAATCAATAAACAAAGAACAGATGCCGGCATAATGATACTCATGGTAAGCGCAACATTTGCCATAATTTCTTTTCTTATAGCAAGAAACATTGCTGCCGGCAGTTCATGCATTGTCCTGCTTAAAGAAAACCATGTACCCCAGAATACGCCCGCTACAAGCACGAGCAATAAACCGGTTATAAATTGTATTGCTTTCATAATAAAGGTTTTTATTGTTTACTGATTGAATTTTACTGTTGTTGGAACATACATAAAGTTATTTTATCCGTTTTCATGCAAAAGGATAAAGCGGTAAAAAGAGGCACTATGAAGATGAAGCCGGGAAAAATGCAGGTGTACAACAAATAGATTTTTGGAAAGTTTAGAACTTTCCAAAAGTTGTAGTTTTTTCGGCTTTAATGGTACCTGTAAATTATAGTATTTATATGTTAGTATATTTGAGATCAGGCTGAAAGATGCTTATGAAATGTCTTAAATTATTTATTCCATTTCTTTTCATAATATTATCAGGTTATTCATTTACCGACAGCCATAAACCAGTTTCTTATCATGATCCAAAAATTACTTATGACACAACTAACATTGACAGTATTGAATTTAAAGAAGCCTGGAATTCATTTGCAGACGCAGCTATTCATAATGATATTAAACGATTAAGAAAATTATCAACCAATTGTATTTATTGTACTTACTGCGTAACAGATACTAAATACAAGGATTCTTTATTCACGGATTTTCAAAACAGGAATAAGAAAATATGGTATGACAAATTTTACAATGAACTGTCTTATATCCCGGCAGATATTTTTTTTAAAGAAGATTATCAATTAATTTTTGACAGCGCTTTAATCAAGCGAATAACTGACCAGTCAAAAATAAATTTCTTAAACAGGGGTAACGACACAATGACGATAATTCATCCTTGTTATAAGGATATATTTAAAAATGATTCCCCCAACATACAGGAAGTTCTTGTGACATGGATTGACCCTTCTCCAAAATATGAGGGTGCGCAAGTTGCACTCGATTTTATAATGACAAAGAATGGGTACAAATTTTTTTCTTTTTATACCATTCCGTAAAGCAATTACGCTGAGGCAAGAAGAGCCTAACATACTTTTTGAAATTTTTTGGTAACCCTAAAAATACCCAAACCTTCACTCATTTAAAATTTGTTGCTATCTTCAATTTGCAGAATTACGTATTGTTTTGCCGTGCCATTATACTGATGGCAGTAGCCTAAAAAGGTTTTAGCACCGGCAGTTACCCTGATATTTGAGTGGTTTGATTTTGTAAATCTTAGTGAATAAATACAAGATAAAAAGGATGAGGCCTTGTTAAGCAACCGATTGCATAATGGATTAAAACAAATACATTTGTAACAACGAAACCATTTTAGCACATAGGAAACGATTGTTTTATTATTCTCTGTGTAACCAATCTAAAAACATCTAACAGAATGAGTAATTCAAGAAGGTCTTTTTTATCCAAAACAGCTATTGCTGCTGCCATTGCCCCATTAGCCCCGATATCCGGTTTTGGCAAAACATACCAGGAAGCTATTGACAAAACGTCCATGTATTCGCCACCATCTGATTTAAAAATCACAGATGTAAAATGTGGCTATATACGCGGTAGCCTGTTTGTGAAAATCTATACAAACCAGGATATATGGGGTTGTGGCGAAGGTGTTGATGCCATACCCGGCACCTATTACCTTGTAAAGAATTTCGGCATGCGTTTAAGAGGAAAAAGCCCGCTGAATGTGCACCGCCTTTTTGAAGATATACGCCGGCAGGGTTTTTTCCAGGGGGCCCAGTCGGGTATGTATGTAGCGGTGCTTTCCGCTATTGAAACAGCTTTATGGGATTTAGCGGGTAAAGCTTTGAATTTGCCCGTGTATCAATTGCTTGGCGGCAAATTCCGCGATAAAATAAGAGTCTATTGCGACACTGCTTTATACCAGCGCAACCTGCCGCAACCGGCAGATTTTGCAGCGGCAGCTAAAAAGGCAACGGGCATGGGTTTTAATGCCATTAAATTTGATCTTGACCAGGCAAACGATCCCAATAAATACGATGCCTATAACTGGACAGCCAGCCCCGGTGAACTGCAAAGAATGTATGACCAGATTGCTGCGGCAAGAGAAGCCGTTGGGCCTAAAAATGATATTTTAGTAGATATGCACGGCCGATACGATGCCGTTACGGCACAAGCCATTTCCAAACGGCTGGAACCGCTAAACCTGTTGTGGCTGGAAGAGCCTATTCCGGCGGAAAATGTGGAGGCTTATAAACTTATAACCGAATCCACCAGCACACCAATTGCTGCCGGTGAAAATCATTACCTGGCATATGGTTTCAGGCGGCTGCTTGAAATTGGCGGTGTTGATATTATTATGCCTGACCTGCAAAAATGCGGTGGATTGGGAGAGGGGCAGCGCATTGCTAATCTCGCCAATTTATATTACACGCCTTTTGCACCGCACATGGTGGCTTCTTTTCTTGGCGCAATGGCTTCCTGCCATGTATGCGCATCAGTGCCAAACTTCTTAATACTTGAATGGCAATCATATTTCCATACCGATCCTATGTTTAAGGAAATTGTTACGTATGATGGTGAATGGGTGAAAGACAGTTTCATCCCGCTTTCTGAAAAGCCCGGTATCGGCGTGGAGATAAACGAGGAAGGAATGAAAAAATACGCCATAAAGGATGTGGCTTGTTTTCAATAAATATCCCCTTGTAAAAAATATCCTGATTTAGAAGATTTAAACACCTAATAACGATTTATGCCTGCCGGAAAAAAAACTGTTTACAACGTCTTTTATGCTATTTCATTCATTTGCATCCTCGTATTTGCATTTACAACGATTAACAAAAATCATGATGTAGCCGGTTGGTTCCTGGCATTTTTCTTTGCAACGCTTGCTATTGCATTCAGGGGAAACCATTTTCTGAAAGGGCTTTCTTATACTGTAATGATCGTTTCTGTTGTAAGTATCGCCATGTATCACCCGCAATATTTTACAACCATTGGCGACTTTAAATTATCGGCTTTAATTATTCCTTTATTGCAGATAATTATGTTTGGCATGGGAACTGAATTAAGCCTGAAAGATTTTGCCAACGTTTTAAAAATGCCGAAAGGAATTATTATCGGCGTTGCCTGTCATTACATCATCATGCCGCTGGTGGGTTTTGCCATTGCAAAGGCATTTAATTTTCCCCCTGAAATTGCTGCAGGTATTATACTCATCGGTTGCTGCCCCAGCGGGCTTGCCTCCAATGTAATGTGCTACCTCGCAAAAGGCAATCTTGCCTTGTCGGTATCTGTCACCACTATTTCTACCATGTTTGCACCATTTCTAACGCCTTTGCTGATGCAACTGTTAGGTGGAAGTTTTGTGGAAGTACATTTCTGGGATATGGTATGGGATATTACCAAGATCGTTATTATTCCCGTGGTTGCAGGTCTCGCATTTCACTATCTCGTTCATGGTAAATTTCAATGGCTTGATAAAGCCATGCCGCTGGTTTCCATGGCGGGCATCGCATTCATTTTAACGATTATTACAGCCGCGGGGAGGGATAACCTGGTTAAAGTTGGCGCACTCTTGCTGATAGCAACTTTTCTCCACAATTTAGCCGGTTATTTCCTGGGATACTGGTCTGCCCGTGCTTTAAAATTCCAGGAAAGGGATTGCAGGACAATTGCGCTGGAAGTGGGTATGCAGAATGCAGGGCTGGCATCGGGACTGGCGCTGTCAATGGGCAAACTGGCCACTGCTGGTTTGGCGCCGGCAATCTTTGGACCGGTGATGAATGTTACAGGTTCAACGCTGGCAAGCTGGTGGCATAATCACCCGCCGGATGGTACAACAGTCTCAAAAACAAGCAATAAAGAAGAGGTTATTACAATAAAATAGTTATCTATGTCAACGTTCAAAAAAATATTATTAGCTATTGCCATATTTGCTTTTTGCAAACAGGCAGGTGCACAGCAGGTGCAAATAAGTAAAGAACAATTAATTGCTTTAACGCCTTTGTGGAAGGGGGAACGTTTTCCGGATGGGCGCCCCAAAGTGCCCGACGATATTATGAGGCGCATGAAATCGGTGAGCGTGGAAGAAGCCTGGGCCGTTATGAAAAATGCAGGTTACGGCTACCAGGTGGCCGAGGGCTGGCAGGTAATCAACCCCGACAGTGTTTTGGTGGGCCGTGCTGTTACGGCAACCTTTATGCCCGCCCGTCCTGACGTATGGAAAGCAATTGATTCCGCAGGTAAAAAAGAAGGCAGGCGCGGGCAAAATACCTGGCCGGTTGATTTGCTGGTGAAAGGCGATGTATATGTTGCCGACCAGTTTGGCGCCCATCGCAATGGCCCCACTATTGGTGACAATGTGGGTAACGCTATTTATGCAAAATCCGGTAATGGAATCGTGTATGATGGCGCATTAAGAGATGTGGAAGGTCTAAAGGAAATTGGAGGATTTACATCGTATTATACGAGCTACGATCCGTCTTATCATAACCCTCCGGGCGATTTGAATACCATGATTGTTGGCATAAATCAGCCAACCCGCATAAGAACTGTTACCGTAATGCCGGGCGATGTGGTACTGGGTAAATTGGGCGTGGTTATTTTTATTCCGCCACACCTGGCTGAAAAGGTAGTAACCACCTCAGAGATTGTACGGTTAAGAGATTTATTTGGACATCAACGTTTACGTGAAGGAAAATATACCGCAGGGCAGATTGATGCACGGTGGAGCGACGATATTGAAAAGGATTTTTCCAAATGGCTTAATGAGCATATAAATGAACTGCCTGTGGGGAAGGAGCAGATACAGGAATTTCTGAAAGACAGAACCTGGTGACAGTGAAAAAATTTATATCGCCATCAATTCCCCGTTTGCAATGGCAAAAACGTGGTCTGTTTTGTTTTTTTTGATTAAAGCCA
This sequence comes from Bacteroidota bacterium, assembly GCA_023391315.1. Taxonomy (GTDB): domain Bacteria; phylum Bacteroidota; class Bacteroidia; order Chitinophagales; family Chitinophagaceae; genus Parafilimonas. Next base: position 7,878 of record JAEWBD010000438.1, read on the forward strand.
GGCCGCTGAATTTTGAAAAGGCAGGCAATACGCCAAATGCATCATTAAAATAAAAACAGGGGAAACTTAGATGCTGCCTGCTTTTGCCACGGATAGAAATGCCTGGGTGCAGGTGGCCGGTAAGAAAATAAGCATCTGCGTGATCTGTGTGTTTTTCAATATCAGCATAATCGTGCATAAAGGCGAATGTGCTGATGCGTAAAGGGCTTGCATCAAACACATTGATTTTTGTTTGGGCATACCAGTCGCGGTGCAGTATATCATGATTTCCTTTTACCAGTAAAATTTCGAGTTGCGTAAAATCATTGCGCCATTTTTCAAATAATAAATGTTCTTTATTGGTACGGCTGTGAAAAAAATCGCCCACAACAATTAATTGTTCCGGCTTATAAAATTGCAGGAGATTAAAAAGGCGCTGCAGGTCTTCTATAAAAACATGCTGCGGCATGGGGATGCCTGCTTTTCTGAAATGGCCGGTTTTACCAAAATGGCTGTCGCTTAAAATGAGTGTTTTTTGATCTTCCCAAAAAATAGCCCGTTCCGGCGAAAGCCATAAATGCTGATCCCTGAAATTAAAACAATGCTGCTTCATCTGCTGTTGCAAACATAAATCATCAGTGAAAAACTATTTGTGAAAGTGCGTAGAAAACATCGTTAGGCTTTACATCCTTTTCATGCAGGTATTTGACCCGTATAAAAAAACGTTTTACTCAAATGTATAAAATTTACAGGCCAATTATTTTTTTTGAACAGTTACTTTTGCGCCAAATTGAATTACAGCCATGCAAAAAGATACAGCCATATTTTCTCTCATTCAGAAAGAGCTCGAACGCCAGCGCCGCGGTATTGAATTAATAGCCAGTGAAAATTTTACCAGCCTGCAAACCATGCAGGCCATGGGTAATGTAATGACGAATAAATATGCTGAAGGCTATCCCGGCCGCCGCTATTATGGTGGTTGTGAAGTGGTGGATGAAAGTGAGCAGCTTGCCATTGACAGGCTTAAACAAATATTTGAGCTTGAATATGCCAATGTGCAGCCGCATAGTGGTGCACAGGCAAACGCAGCCGTTATGCTGGCAGTTTTACAGCCCGGTGATCCCATTCTTGGCCTGGATTTAAGCATGGGCGGTCATCTTACGCATGGTTCTGCCGTAAACTTCAGTGGTAAATTATATGTACCGCATTTTTATGGTGTGGGAAAAGAAACCGGCACAGTTGATTATGAAATGCTGGAAGCAAAAGCCCGTGAAGTAAAACCTAAATTGATTGTTTGCGGCGCCAGCGCTTACAGCCGCGACTGGGATTATGCCCGCATTCGCAAAGTGGCTGATGAAGTGGGCGCTTTAATTATGGCTGATATTGCGCATCCTGCCGGCTTAATTGCAAAAAAATTATTGAATGATCCTTTCGATCATTGCCATATTGTTACTTCCACAACGCATAAAACATTACGCGGCCCGCGTGGCGGCATTGTAATGATGCGCAGGGATTTTGAAAACCCGTTTGGTATAAAAGACCCGAAAGGTAATATACGCATGATGAGCAGCCTGCTCGACCTGGCCGTTTTCCCCGGTACACAAGGCGGCCCGCTGGAACATATCATTGCAGCAAAGGCTGTGGCTTTTGGTGAAATACTTACCGATGAATTTACGGTATATGCAAAGCAGATTATTACGAACGCGCAGGCAATGTCAAAAGCTTTCAATGAGAAAGGATATAAAAGCATAAGCGATGGCACCGATAACCATTTACTGTTGCTCGACCTTCGCAATAAAAATATTTCCGGTAAGAAAGCAGAGCAGGTGTTAGGCAAAGCCGATATTACTGTAAATAAAAATATGGTACCATTTGATGATAAGAGCGCCTTTGTAACATCAGGTATTCGCGTGGGCGTGCCGGCTGTAACCACACGCGGCATGAAAGAAGAACACATGCAGTTTATTGTTGACAGTATCGATGCCGCTTTAATGAATGCTGATGATGAGGCTTATCTTTCATCACTTAGAGGCAAAGTGAATGAATTTATGTCGCAGTTTCCTTTGTATCCTGAATTAGGATAAAAGCTTCGCTTTTTGTTTTGAGGTTACCGGCAACAGTATTTATAGCATCGGGGTTGCGTCGCATCACTTCGGCAACATATTTTCATGGGAGCGATGCCGGCTTTCACTGGCTCCAAGCTTACTATAGAACATTTTTGGCATTATAATTTATGTTAGTAGTAAAATACTTTTATTGTTAACCTGAAAATTTAATGTATGACTACAAAAGAAGTCGCTGACCGCCTTGTTGAACTTTGCCGTAAAGGTGATTTTGATACAGCCCAGTCTGAATTATTTGCTGATGATGCGGTAAGCATAGAACCTTATGCTACACCGGATTTTGCAAAAGAAACGAAAGGTAAAAAAGCCTTAAAAGAAAAATCAGAGAAATTTAATTCTATGGTGGCTTCAATGCATGGGATTGAAGTTTCGGAACCATTGGTGGCCGGTAATTCATTTGCGTGTACCCTGCGCATGCATGTAACCATGAAAGAAAAAGGGGATATGGATATGGAAGAGTTATGTGTTTATAAAGTGAAGGATGGAAAAATTACAGAAGAGCAATTCTATCTGTAAATTGGCAGGTAAATTTTTTACTATGCCTCAGTTTTTAATTCTTGCTAAAGATTATACAGATGCCAATGCTTTGCAGAGGCGGCTTTCTGTTCGTGAAACCCATTTGAAAAGAATGCGTGTGGAAAAAGCGGAAGGCCGCTTTATTGTTGGCGGCGCCAAACTGGATAAAGAAGGTAATATGCATGGTTCCATGTTAGTAGTGCAGCTTGAAAATGAGGACGCGGTAAAACGATGGATTAATGAAGACCCTTATATTACGGGCAAAGTATGGGAGCACGTTGAAATATTACCTTTTAAAATTGCAGAGGTTTGAAATTTTAATTACTTCTTCCCATCCAGAGAATAGTGTTAATAATAAACATGTTTTGCATTTCGCTTGAAAGGGTTGAAGATAGCTGTGCATTGGTGCCATGCTCATAATCCATATCGTTGTGGCCCATATTTATGTACACCATTTTATAGTTGGTATTTGTCCACGCAACAGGATAATAACCGCTATGCCATATCTCATTTAATTTGGGGCCGGTGCCCAAAGGAAAGCTGGTTGTATCAATAGCCAGCAGAATTTTTATATTCTTGTTTTTTCGGATATCATTCTCCCAGTTATACCATTCATTGGGAGCCGATTTAAATATTTCAGGTAACCCTTTTGTTGAAGGGGAAACCGCATCTTCTACCCGTAATATGGCTGATGTGGGCCGCCATGTATTGGATTTGTATTCACCGGCGCCAATAAACTCATTATGATACCAGTTCCAGTTTTGCGGATAATCTGAAGGCGTTAATGCAAAACCCGAAAAATGAAAACCTATCCATCCGCCACCGTTTTTCATATATTGCTCAAAAGCCAGCCGCTGCAACGAATCTTCGGGCCTGGTATCTAAAAACATTACAACTTTATATTGTTTTAAAAATGCAATGTTCAGTTTACTCCAGTCGCTGGTTGAATCGTAAATAAAGCCATATTGTTTTGCCATTTTAGGAAACCATTTGTTTGCCTCATGCACAAAACTTATATGGGCAAGATCGTGCTTTGCCGTATAAAAAGCTATTACTTTAAAGCTTGTATCATTTTTCTGCGCATTGACATTCATCAGCGAAAAACAAACAGAAAAAAAAATAATTATGATTGATCTGGCGCCTGGTAATTTCATATATGCCTTGAATTAAAGAAGATCTATTTTGAGAGCCCTGCTATAAGATTAATAGTAAGTGCCACAACAAAAGTGTTGAGTGCAAACGATAACAAGCCATGAAACAATACGATGCGCCTTATTTTGGGCGATGATACCTCTACATCAGAAACCTGGAAAGTGCAGCCAATTACAAAAGAAAAATAGGCAAAATCGAGATAGTTAGGTTTGGCATTTCCCGGAAATTCAAGCCCTGTGGCATCTTTGCCCGGGTTGTTTTCGTCATCATCATAATATCTATGTGCGTAGTGAAAAGTGTAAATAGAGTGCACCATTATCCAGGAAAGCATCATTCCGCTTATAGCTGCGGGTAAGTAAAGGATATCTGTTTCTGAACTGTTTTGCTGCGAAAGCATAAGCAGCAAAACAGTAAACATACTGGCCAGCGACGAAATCACTATCAGTATAAATACAAAAATAGCGCTGCCATCATCTTTCGTTGCCAATTTTTTTATTTGCGGAACAGATCTTTTTGCAATAACTATCCAGCTTAATATAAGGTAGCATAATGCAAATGCATCCCACATAAGCGTTATCTTTATGAGCGATGATGTTTTCTTTAAAATAAAAAAGGCAACAAAGCTTACGATTAAACTAATTGCAATCCTTTGTAAAGGGTGCATCCGTAAAAGATAACTATCGGAATCTTTCTCTTTTTTTGACTGCATATTTTTTATAGTTAGAAAATGGTTGAGTTAATAAAAAATGTTATGATTTTCATAATCAATTTTACCTTGGCTCAAACAACTTCTTAAGCTAAAGGTAAAATTAAATGTTATGCTTCTTTAAAATGTACCTAATATCCGGGCGCAGGCAATCGCCTTTAAATATTGCGTATTAAATTGCATAAATAAGACGATGTTATTTAGATGAAAAGAATAGCCATTATAATTCCTGCATTATTTTTTTATATGGTTTCGCTTGCGCAAAGCCAGAAAATAATTTCTGATTGCACCATTTTATATTCAATAAACAGCTCCGGTTCGGAACACAGGGATATGGGGTCGAAAACACTTTATATTAAAGGAAAACAAATGCGGGTTGACCTTGCGGGTAAAGCTTTTAAGCAAGCATTGTTTTATAACAACAACACTGGCAATGCTACTGTTTTAAAAGAAATAGGCACATCAAAATATATAGCTCAATACAATGCGGCGGAATGGAAAAAATTAAATCATATATATGACAGCATCAGGGTTGAATTAAAAGACTCGGTAAAAAATATTCTCGGTTATAATTGCAGGCAGGCAGTCATTACTTTAAAAAACGGCAAAGTTTACACGGCTTATTATGTGCCGGGATTAATTCCTTCGGTTATGGAAATGCCTTTTGAAGCTAAAAATATACCTGGTCTTGTACTTGAATATGAATCAACCGGCAGAGATAATGAAAACATTATTTACGCAGCACAGAAAATTGATTTCAAGCCTGTAATTACACACCTGTTTGATATACCTAAGACCGGTTACAGAATTTTACACTGATTAATGTGTGCCAGGACGCGAAGGCGTTTTGAAAAAAGGTGTTTTTACCTTGTATTTGTATGGATAAACATAAGCGGTGTTACCGTGCTCCATACGTATCATTGACTGGCCTTCAACAGAATTTAAAGAATTTATCTGGTAAAGGTTTGAAGATCCTTTATATTGGAATTGTGAAAGCCTGAAACTTGGATAAGCAGTATTTTTTAAAGTGGTACGGGTAAAATTTTTAAGGCTTAAGTCTGTAGTATCGCCTTTTTTCCTGCTTTTATTATTATCTACAAAAGAGGCAAATGCCTGTACGCTGAAAGCAAAAGCAAGCAGCAGCATTAGTCTTTTTGGAGATAAAATTTGTTTCATGGCGCAAATATACAACTTTAACACGAAATATACTTTTCTATAACGTAAATAATAATCTTTTGTTACAGAAATTGGAAAATATACTATCATTTTTTAATTTTCCGCAACATCACGCCTATGCATGACCGTCCTTTCCGTGGAAATACAGATGAAATTGATGATTTGATCAGGCAATATGAAGATTTACGGGCCGGCAGAAAATCTTCTTTCCTTGAGGAAGAGTCCTTCGAAATCCTCATAGAATATTTTAATGAGAAAAACAGCTTTCATAAAGCGCTTGAAATAACGGAAACAGCGCTTGATTATTTCCCCTACTCCGGTGACCTTTTTGTAAGAAAAGCAGATTTGCTGGTAGCCATTCATAATTATAGCGCTGCGCTTGAAGCCCTTAAACAGGCTGAATTTTACGATCACGATAATATAGATATATATATTCTAAAAACTGATGCTTACCTGGCGCTGGATTTACCTCAAAAAGCCGCCTCTTTGCTGGAAGAAGCTTTGTTGATTTTTGAAGGCGATGACCGCCTTGACCTTTTATTTGAATTGGCTGATGTATACGATGATTACGAGGATTTTGATAAAGTGTTTGATTGTCTTGTATTGATACTCAGGCAGGAACCTGCCAATGAAGAAGCGCTGTATAAAATTTGTTTCTGGACAGATTTTACGGGCCGTAATGAAGAGAGTATAAAGCTGCACCAGGAAATAATTGAAGATCACCCTTATTCCGAACTGGCATGGTTCAATCTCGGCTCTGCTTACCAGGGATTGAAGCTGTATGAAAAAGCCATTGATGCTTACCAGTATGCAGTTGCCATAAATGATAAATTTGATTATGCCTATCGTAATATGGGCGATGCCTATATACGGTTGCGCAGGTATAAAGATGCGATAGAAGTGCTTGAAAAAGGGGGTGAAATTACACGGCCGGAAGATGTAATTTTTGAGGCCATCGGGCATTGTTATCACAAGCTTGGAAAATTTGCATCAGCGCGGTTTAATTACCGCAAAGCGAGCCATATAAATACAGGCGACAGTAAACTTCAATATAAAATTGCCCTTACATACATTAACGAAAAAAAATGGGATAAGGCCATTGTGCATCTTGAAAATGCATTGCGTATTCATAAAAACGTTCCGGAATACAACCTGGCCATGGGCCAGTGCGTGCTACAGCTCGAAAATTATAAAGATGCTGTGCATTATTTCAGCATGGTTGTAAGAAGCCGCCCTAAAAATGTACGCGGCTGGAAGGCGCTTATTACCTGCCTTTATCAATCGGAATATTTTGAAGAAGCTATTCAGCAGTGCGTTACAGCATTAAAACTTACAGAAGGCAAACCGTTAATCCACTATTTATACAGCGCGATTTTATTTGCGGCCGGCAAACAAAAGGAAGCATTGGTGCAACTGGAAGCCGGCCTTAAGCAATCGCCGGGGCTTGTAAAGAGCTTTGTTGAGCTTAATCCATCCATTCTTCAAAATTCTTTTGTTGTGGATTTGCTGGCACGTTACAGGAAATCAAAACGCAAAAAATAAGTTGCTTTTTCCTTACATATCATAATAATACCTCATAATAATACCTCATACCCTTATTTTTGCGGCCCAAATAAGTTTGCATGAATTTTAATCTTACTCAAATTCCGGAGAGGAACCAGAAGCCCCGTGCAAGTGGAATAACAATGGTGATGGATAAAGGGCTTAGTATTGAGGAGGCAAAGAATTTTTTAAGTATTGCTCATCCCCATGTTGATATTTTAAAGCTTGGTTTTGGAACAGCCTTCGTTACGCCCAACCTGAGGGAAAAAATAGAAGTCTATCAGTCTTTTGATATACCGGTTTACTTTGGAGGCACTTTATTCGAAGCCTTTCTCATTCGCAACCAGTTTAATGATTACATAGAAATGTGTAAGAATTATAAAATTGCTTATATGGAAGTAAGCGACGGTTCCATCACCATACCGCATGCTGAAAAATGTGGTTATATAGAAAAGCTTGCAAAGCATGGAACGGTGTTAAGCGAAGTTGGCTCCAAAGACGAAACCAACATTTTTCCACCTTATAAATGGATTGAACTGATGCGGGCAGAACTTGACGCCGGCTCTGCTTACGTAATTGCAGAAGCAAGGGAGGCCGGCAATGTAGGCTTATAC
>JAEWBD010000450.1 GCA_023391315.1 Bacteroidota bacterium
GTATAAGCCCTCTTCCCTTATAACGTACGCCATCGCCGGTTTGCGTGTTGCCTAAATCGGCACGTCCTTCGTAGGCTTTTCCGCTGGCTAATTCTTCTGTATAAAACAGTCCGCCGCTTTCATGGCCCACCTGCGCCAAAAAGCATAATGCACGGGCTGGTGTATTAATTTGAAAACGGGTGCAGGTGTCGTTTAGAAATATTGAAAATTTTTCAGCATTGGATGTTAATGCACCTGTGGCAAATTTTATCTGCAATGCAGAAATACCTGAAACAGGCGTTAGCGGATGCACTTCGGTTGCTATATCTTTTACTACCATTAGTGCGCCGCCCCAATAAAAAAAGCCATTGCTGTCTTTATACCATTTATCAAGTGGTGGCTGTGGTAATGTAATGCCCGGAACAGCCATAACTTCAGTGCCGAAGAAAATATAGCCTTTAGGCACGGTGTCAACAATATTATTGGCATCGGGCAATATCATTGGCAATGCGCTACGCTTGTTCAATTTTTTTGTAACCATTAATTGCGGCATAACTATCCTACAGCCTCCTCGCTGGTATTTTGTGTGCTTGTTGTATTAATGGCAGTGGTTGAGGTTTCTTTTGTTGCAGTTAAATCAACCGTATTACTGCTGTTGTTATTGTTTCCTGTACCACGCATTTTAATAAGTTTATTCAAAAGATCAAACCAAAAAGGTGCGCCTAGGCAAATGGCAAAAGCCGTGATTATAAATCCCAGTATTTTTTTGGCGCCGACTGAATAAAATATATAAGATGTTTTTATTCTAACAGGAAAATTTTTTACCTGTTCTTTATAAAACTGAACAAGTATTAATGAGTCTTTATTAACCGGTGGCTGAAGCGTAATTTCTTTGTTTATGCGATTGCTTACTGCATTAAGCGAATCTTTCATCTTTATTCTTCCAAAAATTAAAAACCGGTGAAAACATTTGGCAGAAAGTTTTTCTATAAATGCCGGGTCATCTTGTCCATATTCGCCCCAGCCAAGGCCGGCAACCATATTCGGGTTTTTAAGACTGGAGTCTAATGTTTTTTTAGCCTCGTTTAAATAACCCTGTGAAAGTTTTAATAATGAATCAGGGTTAGTTTCAGCGGCAGGTTGTGCCTGTTTTTGAACACGCGGATCATTCTTGTATAAATCGGCTGATTGTACAGCTAACTGAACCATCTGGTCCCTTGCATCCTTATCTGTTGACAATTTATTGGTAATAGCCACCGTATCAACATTAAAAATAAAAGCGAGAACAAAGCCCAGCACAAAAAGTATGAATTGTGTTTGCCTTTTGTACCAGCCGCTCACCCTGTCCATCGTATCGTTATACCAGCCTTCAATTTTTTTATTAAATGCATTAAAATCGAATAAACTGTTGCGCAGGTGCAACTGCAGGATGCAGTGTATTTCTTTATCAAGCCCACGCGGCAGTCCGGGTAATTCATTATAGGTTTTAATGCCCGGGTTAGCAGCATAATACCAGGCATAATAATCAAGCAATTCTTTAATCTTGATAATATCCGGACTGTTGTTCAGCTCATCAAACACTTCACGAACGGATTTTCCATTGCCAAATTTTTGAGCTGCAATCTCATTAACCTTGTTATTAAAATCTTCTTTTAAACTTTCTATAAGAATTATGGCAAAGTTGGAAGCAGCGAGATAGGAAGGGATTTTAAAAAAGCTGCTCGATGCATAGTTTTTAATTATAGGATGTGAATAAAACTGGTCGCCTATATTTTTATCTTCAGGTCTCTTCTCCGGTGCACCGCCAAATATGTAAACTATCTCTGTAAAAATGCCGGCGAAACCTTTGAGGAAGTTGAGTATTTTATTTTCTTCTTCTGTATTAGACAGCATGCGCAGCATAATGGCTTTTCTAAGCATTCTTGCCCGTAGCGATAAGCCTGTTGCAATGGCTTCATTAACAGACGTGGCAAGCAGGCTGTATAACAGAAAAATAAAAACAAGCCCAATGGCAACATCAAGAACAGGAGTGTTGAACATGCAGTAAATTTTTGGCCTACTCTGAATACCTTTTCGGCTATATGGTTATATAAAATAATTACTCAAGCCCGGCAGTTATAATTCTTATACGAAGCGGATGATTTGCAAAGTGTTTTTCTCATTATTATTCGGAAAAGCATAACTGTACGCAAACACAATAAATAAAAAGAATGAGGGATGCAGCATTTTCCATAGCACGTTAGCCTGTAAAAAAATCCCGTAACGATATTAATTATAATCAGGCATATTTCCAAAGTTTCTGCAGACAAATTTTTTGAATGTAATTTTGATGCCGATGAAAACAATACGGCAAATTTCCTGCAATATTCTTGTTGTTATTTTACTTGCTTCCTGTACCGGCAATAACTATTTGCCTGCGGAAACAGCGCTGGAAGGCGGGCGTGAATTTATTGATGCATGTTTAAATGGCGATTTTGATAAAGCTGCTTTTTATATGATTGATAACAGTGTTAATACAGAAGATCTTTTAAAAATCAAGCGCGACTATAATTTAAAGTCCTCCGATGAAAAGTATAACTATAGCAGCGCTTCCATTATTATTAATGCAGATGAGACGATAAACGATTCAACCCACATTATTAATTACAAGAATTCTTATGACAAGATTGCACGAAAAGTAAAGGTTATTAAAAGGAAGGATAGATGGATGGTGGATTTCAAATATACATTTGATGGTAACCTTTAAGAAGCGGGTTTAAATTATTTTAGAACATACAATAATCAGCCACAGATGTACAGATTTTCATCTGTGCATCTGTGGCAAAAAAAGCAAATCCTGGCCAAAATTTTCTTTTTTGTGCAAAGCTTTTAATAATTATGAAGTTGGCCAATCTTTAAGTCTTCGGGCAGCAGGCTGTAAGCATCCTTTATTATGTGATGATGAACAGTTTTTGACTGTACTGATTTTTTATTTTCCTGTATAGTTATATATCTCCTGATCACCAGTATTAATAACGTAACACAGGCGATCAGCAATAATGTTGATCTCATTTTATGATTTAATTTGAAAAGATGGCGGCTATATGTCTTTACAAACCGGTAAATTTTACCGGAGCAGATTACAGGATAGCAACTTCGGGTGGGTTTTCCCTTAACCGGCAAATGGTGAATTTCTTTTGAAGAAATGTATTCATAAAATATAGAGCGGTGCTCTTTTATTTGAAGGCGTAAAGATATTTCGCCCGGGAATTGCCGGCATAAAATCTCATACAAACGGTATTTTTTATTTCACGAGTGGTAAAGCATGTATTATGGACGTAACTATTGATATGGAATTGGATATTGTGAATATTGGTAATCACACGAATTCACAACTAACCATTCACTTGTTTCATTTCCATTGCACCAGCAATGGCTTTCCAAATTTTTCTGCTTCGTTATATAAAAATTGTTTAAAGTAATCTTTTGAAGCAAATCTGTTATCTGTTAAACTCCAGCAACTATAAAATCTAAAGGTTAGCGGTTCGCCATCTGTAATATTTTGGGCGGCGAGGTGTGTTTCCATTACATCAGAGCTGGCTTTTGGCGCCTCTTTAAAAAAAGCGAATGTTTTTTGCGGGAATAAAACTGCCATGCCTAATTCATCTTTATTTTCAGATTGCCTGCCATGCGATAATAAAGCAGCAGTGCTTGAGGTATGAAAACTATCAACTGTATTTTCATAAAAATCTGCAATACCGCTCACCAGTTTTGAACCTTTCGGGGCGCCACTTATTGTTACTTTACTTTCATAAAAATATTGCCCGCTCCAAATACTTATTTGCTGGTTTATGATGACAGGTTTATCATTAATCTTCCATTCATAATGCATGTTAAATGCAGCATATAAAGGGCCGTCGGCCATTTGCTTATATGTTTCTTTTGCAATGTTTTTACCACCTAAGCGTATCAATGTGTCTTTACCGTTTTCATCTTTTGTAGCAATAGCCAGGGAACCGGCGCCGAGCGATTTTACAACATGCAGAATATCCATTCCCCATGCGGATAAGTTATGATAGCTGTTGGCTGGGTTAGCCCCAACTGTATCCATCGCCATGCCGGGAATAAGCTTGCCGTAAATATCAATTGTATTTCTCGTGTCAAAGTATAAACGGAAAGCAACCTTGTCATTTTCCCAGCCAGGCCCTTCCGTTAAATAAGGCGGTAATTTTTGTTTGCCGAAATCTGTTGGCGGGTTTTGATAAGGCATGGTTGCACTGGTTACGCTTTCTCCAAAACTGTCGTCTGCATTTTTATACTTCATGCGCACATGCGCCTTTACAGTTGCTGTGTTTGCAACAGGTTCATTAGTCACAATAAGTTTAAAACTCTTTTTTTCACCTGGTTTGAACGATGATAAAAAGACAAGCTTATCCCAATTGCCATCATAATTTGTATCAGTAGCTTGGTAAATTATTTTATCATTGCCTGATATGATTTCATAACCGGAAGCATTGCTGGTCTTCCCAGCATATTTTTCAATATCGCTTCTCATTAACGTAACAAGTTCATTGGTTCTTTCAACCTTTGTTTTGTTTAGAATGGAAAATGTATGTTGCTGCGCATTGCTTTTTACACTACAAAAAAAACTTATTACTATTAAAAGCAAAATATGATTGATGGATTTCATTATTGCAAGTTTACATGCAAATGATAAGAATAAAAATTGCGTTTCAATTTATTTGCAATAAGCAGTTGTTTAATACCATACCGTTTGCCTGCATCACTACTTCAAAATGTTTGCAGAATTATGCATTTTGCTGTTGCATTCAATGGACGCTTAATATTGCTTTTTAATTGCAGGCATTGCTTTAATAACGGCAAAGGTTGCGGCAGCAAAGCCTGCAAAAATTTTGAGAACGGAATAAATATAGAAATGATTTGGTGGCTGGTTTAATGTGGAGATGCAGAAAATTATTCGTCAAAAGCCTTTTTGAAAATTGATCTTAATTCCGGGATGCTTTCAGGTTTTTGAAAATAATGCCGGGCGCCTAATTTAGCGGCTTCCCATTTATTCTGGAGGGCTGCATTTGTTGAATACATATAAACGGATATGTTTTCTGCCTGCAGAAATTCTTTAATAGATTCCAGGAGCTTTAAACCGTTAATGCGCGGAAGGTTAACATCTAAAAAAACCCACTGTGGTTTTACTGAATAAATTAATTTCAAGCCCTCTTCACCATCATATGCTGATATTATCTGGAGACCTGATTTATATTCATGTAATTGTTCAATAAAAAATTCCTGATCGTCCTGATCATCATCAACCAATAATACTTTTTTCATTGTACTTATTTTTATGAAAGCCTGTAGTTATTGATAAGTGCCAATGGAACGTATCAAAAATTAGTAAACGGGTTTACCCTATTGCCTATAATCGTGCCAAAAAAGGCTAATAGCCGTTAAGACATCTTTGTTGGCTTTTTAATGCAATAATAGAAAATTGACTTTAACTTATTGATTTACATTAAATTATAGTTGTCGCTCTGGAATTTACTAAAACTCCGGTACGAATAAAACAGCATCAGCTACAATAGTTTTATTGCCTTTATTTAAAATTTTTACATAGGCATTTTTCCCGGCGGGCAGGCTGTAAGAACCAAGTTTAACCCATTCACCTGAGGTTTGTCCCTGCACATTTATATCGCTCTCTTTTACTTCTTTGTGAATGACTGTTTTGCCATCGTAAACTTCAACTGTGATTAATGGTGCCAGTGAAGCAAATTTTGGCAGGTATGTATATACTTTATAGTTGCCTGCCTTTTTTACAGCAGGCATAAATGTTACTGAGGCTGTTTCACCGGCCACACCATTTGTTACATACATAGATGGCCCATAAGCGCCCCTCGTTTCTTTTTGCCAATTGCCTTTAACAACAGTTTGTGTGGAGTCATCGTTATCAACCAATATTTCAGGCGTACTGTTATCAGCCAGCGGGTTAAGGGCAAGTGCATGCTGAAGCGCTGTTACATTAATATCCTGAACAGCTTTGTTTGAATCAATAGCCATCACAGCAGCCATGCCAGCAGATTGCGCCAGCACCATAAAAACAGGTTCCATCCGGATAGAACCATAAGCAATATGTGTGGCAGATAAGCAAACCGGCACCAACAGGTTTTTGCATTCTGAAGGTTTGGGCGTTAATGCGCGGTAAGAAACAGGGTAGGGGCCAAAACCGCCTATCTGTACGTCGCCTTCATTTTTTACCATACCATTTACCACAAGGCGTTCGCAGTTGTGCGAATCCATTGTATAGGCAGCCATGCCAATGCCATCCTTTACCACTTCCTTTCCTTCACAGTTTGCCTGCGTCATAACATAATCTCCTTTCATGCGCCTTACCTCACGTACATACATTTGAGGCGACCAGTTATGGTTATCGGTATATTCATCTTTCGGGTAACCCCAGCGCTGCATAAGTTCACGCAAATGCTGCGGCATGCGTGGATCGTGGCCTATAAAATATAAGAGCCCTTTGGTATAAGCTTCATGCTTTGCCTCTATTTCTGAACGTGTTTTATAATCAGCTTCAGGATAATCGTAATTCATGCCAATCATATCTGTTGAAAAAGGGCCATTGTTATTGATGTCTGTTTTATTGTTGGGCATCAGGTCAAACTTCAAAAAGCCGTTAAGATCTTTTGCCGGTTTTTTTTCCAGGTAACGCAGCAGCAGTTCGTAGCGGGAAGCATCATAACCTGCAGGCTTTGCAATATCTATTTTGTTGGCAGGATTGCTGGTTAAGCATATCCTGAAATTGTAAGCCTGGATTTTTTTATCGCCAGAACCCTGAGGCTGTAACGGTTCATTACTAATACCCCATAACAAGCCACTTTCGGGCTTGCCGGGAATTTTATAGGGATCGATACCATCCGGGAACTGGTGCTTATCTCTTAACTGAACGCCATTGTAAGTTTCATTATAAAGACTGTTAGCTTCCCTGCCTGTAAAATAGGATACGCCTGCTTTCGCCATCAGGTCGCCTTCGTATGAACAATCAATAAATACTTTTGCGGTTATTGTTTGATAAGAATTGGTGCCGGGGTTATTACTGTCTTCAATTACAATATTTTTAATAAAGCCGTTCTTTTTCTCCACGCGCACCAGCCTGTGCTGAAACAAGGGTTGCACCGATGCACGCTGTAAATAATTCATCAATATATTTTCGGCCACATGTGGTTCAAAGATCCATTGTTCAAAGTTTCCGTAATGTTCTCCTATGCTGCGGTAAAAATTTCTTGCCAGTCCGGTGATGGCATATTTGTTGCCAATGTCTGTATAGCCTACACCGCCGGTAGTCAGGCCGCCCACATGTTTGCCCGGTTCAATAAGCAAAACTGTTTTGCCTGATTGTTTTGCTGTATAAGCTGCTATTACACCGGCTGCCGTTCCGCCATAAACACATATATCGTATGCCTTATTGCTTTGAGCCCTTGATTGTATTAAACTGATGATACCAACAATAAGCAGTATATACTTCTTCATGCTTTTTCATTATGGGGTTTAAAAATAATATCGTTATGTTTTCAGGTTTGCAAAATCATTTATGAATAAACCTGCTTCCTGTATTTGTTTGATTAATACATTTTGCAAAGAGTTGTAAAGATAATAATGGCGTGCTCTTAAATCTAAGACTAATGTTTACAGAAAAGCAAGAAGAAACATGTATTGAAAAAAGTTGGCTATAATGCATCTATCTTTCGCTGTATAAGCTGCTTGTCTTCCGGGGCTTTGGCAAGCCTTAATGCTTCTGAAAAATGAAAGGCTGCTTTTTGCTTATTTTTATTTTTATACAATTCTCCCAGTAATGTATGGTATAAATGACTGTGGTTAAGCTCCAGCTTTTCAGCTTCTGCAATAGCTTCATCAATGCTGTTGGCTTTTGATAAAGCATACGTTCTGTTTAGCGCAATAATGGGAGAGTATTCCAGCATCAGCAATTGATTATACAACTGCAAAATGTTTTCCCATTTTTCTTTGGTATTTTCTTTATAGGTATGCCAGTAGGCAATGCCTGCTTCAAGGTGATATTTGGATAACTGCCCTCCTCGTGATGACTGCTGTAAAAAATATTTACCCTGCTGTATCAGCTTTTTATCCCAGAGTGCTTCATCCTGTTTATCGTATAAAACGGGTTCACCCTTTTCATTGAATCGTGCTTCAAATCGAGAAGCATGAAAACTCATTAATGCGAATAAGGCATTCACCTGCGGAAGATTGGTTTGTTCATTTTCTATTAATGAAAATGTTAAGCGCATGGCTTCATAGCAAAGCTCTTTGCGCAAAATATTTTCATTTTGAGAAGCGTAATAGCCTTCATTATATAAAAGATATAAAGTTCTTAATACCACGTCAAGCCGGTTATTAATTTCATCGGGCAGCGGCAAATCAATGGAAATTTTTTCCCTGCGCAATTTGTCTTTTGCCCTTACGAGCCTCTTATTGACGGTGGCCTTGTTTGTTAAAAATGCAGAAGCAATTTCATCAATGCCAAAGCCGCAAAGAACCCGCAAAGCCAATGCTATTTGCGCTTCTGTTGCAATGCAGGGATGGCAAACAGCAAACATCATTTTTAACTGGCTGTCACGAATGTTTTCAGCGCTCAGGTCTATTGTTGTCTCTTCGGTTTGAGGGGCGCTGTATTTAATGCTGGGCATTATTTTATCAAGCAAAATCTTATTATGCTTCAGGTAGTTTCTTGCTTTGTTTTTAGCAACGGTATTCAGCCATGCCGCAGGATTATCAGGCAGGCCTTTAATGCCCCAGGTTTCTGATGCCTGGAGGAATGTATCGCTGGCAATATCTTCTGCAATCTCAATATGCTCCAGGCCAAAGGTTTTACAGAGCACAGCTACTATTTTCCGGTACTCTGTGCGAAACAAATGCGGTATTAATTTATCATCGTTCATAAAATAAAAAGCCTTCGCAAAAGTACGAAGGCTTTTTCCGGGAATTAAATAGTGCTTATTTCCCTTATTTCAATACTCCCGCCTATATTAAGCTTAAACAGCGGGTTGTTTTTCGCAATGTCAACGGCCTCTTCTATTGTAGCTGATTTTATAATCAGGTAACCGTTTATGGCTTCTTTGGTTTCTACGTAAGGGCCATCTGTAATAATGTCCCTGGTTTTTAAAACTCTTCCTGAACCCGGTATCAGCCGATTGCCTTTATCTGCCAATTTATTTTGTGCAGCAATATTTTCAATCCAGCTTTTAGCTGCTGCTGCCACGTTTTGAAGTTCTTCTGTAGAAAGCTGGCTCATCGTTGAATAATCAACACGGAAGATGAAAAGAAAATCTTTCATTGTAATTTAGTTTTTATGATTAAAAACAAATGACAACCTGCAAAATAAACATAGGACAGCTTAAGGAAATTTTTTTTGATGATTACATCGTGCTGATTTCTCTTACTTCTACAGTACCGCCTATAGAAAATACAGGGCAACCTTTTGCCATTTCGCAGGCCTCTTCTATGGTATCTGCTTTTACAATGGAATAACCCCCGATGGATTCCTTTGTTTCCGCGTAAGGCCCGTCTGTAACAAGGCTAAGGCTTTTCACCACTTTCCCGCTAACTTCTAAGCGATTACCCCTGTTTGCTAATTTGTTTTGTGCGGCAATACTGCCTATCCAGTCCATCCATCGTTTTGTTTCATTTTGCATTTCTTCAGGTGAGCCTTTGGGAATATTATTAACATCCCTGCGATAGATAAATAAGAATTCTTTCATGGTTTTATCCTTTTTGATTTTTAAAATGAATTGTAATAACTGCAAAGAAGTTAGCCTTCTTTGCAGTTAAAGAAAAATTATAGGTTAAGCAAACTGGCCAACTTTATAACTGCCTACATCAGCACCAAACGCAATATTAATGCGGTTATAACTGTTGATGGCAATAACGCCCATGGTGAGATCCACCAGTTCCTGTTCAGAAAACTGGGCACGTGCATTTTCATAAATTTCGTCAGGCACAGAACCGCTACCCAATTGGGTTAGGGCTTCTGCCCATGCTAATGCCGCTCTTTCACGATCGCTGTAAAAAGGGGCTTCTCTCCAGGCGTCAAGTACGTATAAACGTTGCTCAGATTCGCCCATTTCCCGCAGGTCTTTTGAATGCATATCAAGACAAAAAGCACATTTGTTTATTTGTGATACGCGAAAATAAACAAGGTCAAACAAGGCGTTCTCAACAGAAGATTTTGCAAGATATTTATTAAGCGGATAGAGAGTTGCAACCGCCTCGCGGCCTGCTTCATTAACTTTAATTCTTTGTTTCATCATTGAATATTTGGTGATTAAAAACAAATGACAACTTAATGAAACAGAATAGGACAACCAGGCCGAAATAATTTTTAAAAAAATTCCGGCCACGCAAGTTGCCGGAAGAATTCAGTGTATTTTTTGCAGGGTATTTATTCCGAAAGACTTTTGCCTTCGTTAATGAATTTTTCCAGGGTGTTAATATGGCCATTCCATCCTTTTTCACAAACATCATAACATTCAACTTCCGGCGTAAGGCCTATATGCGTAAAGTCAATTTTGGTTTTTCCGTTATTTTGAGAAAGCTGAAAAACAACTTCTGTATTATTCCATTCTTTTTTATCCTTAAACCAGGGCAAATAACAATCGGTAACTTTCCAAACCAGCTTTTTTCCGGGTGAAAATTCGCTGACAATAAAATCAATAAAGGAAGGTTCGCCAAACGGAACCTTGAATGCATCATTCAATTTTCCGGCACTGCCTGAAAAATCCTTTTTCCACCAGGCGTTTACCTGGCTTATTTTTTTCATGGCTTCTTCTGCAGAAGCATTTACCGTAATGGTTTTATTAAAATTTTTATTTTCCATATTCCTGTTTTTATTGCTGATAATTTAATGATCATTCAGGCAACAGCGTATCATTCCAGTCGCGAATTACAAATGATTTAATGATGCCTTCGAAAATAAACGGGTCTTCAGTTACAAATTTTTCTGCGGCTGCACGGGTTTTAAAAATTGCCATATTCCCCAGGTTGTTAAACGGACCAATGCCAATGACTTCATTTTTGGAGATATATTTATCCACGACAGCTTTATGCCGCGGGTAAACATTCATAATGGTTTCCATTGTTACGCCTGATGGTTCTCCAATGACTACTGCTTTCATTTTTTCATTCTTAATGGTAATGCAAAAAAAGATAAAACCATTAAGGCAATATTGTAAAAATCGGAAGTGCTATTCCCTGTAATAACTTTTACCGAAATCGTTTGTTTGCTTTTCAAACTTTGTGGGAGCCAGGCCGGTGAAACGTTTAAAGTCTTTTATAAAATGAGACTGGTCGTAATATGATTCATAAAAATCATTGCCGGAAAACTGTTTTTCGTTGCGGTTTATAAATGCCTGGTAATAATGTTTGAAGCGAATTATGGAACAGAGGTTTTTGGGGCTTATGCCTAATTTCTCATTGAATTTTAAATTCAGCCAGCGGCTGCTGTAGCCTGTTTTTCTTTCTAATTCTTTAACGGTTATACTTCCTTCTGAGGCAGCTATTTTTTCAATGCAATATTCAAAAATAAAATCATCATTGGATAGCGAAAGTTGTTTAAGAAGAAACTGTTGCAATAAAACCATTTTTTCCTGTATCATTATTGTATTGCTGATTTGTTCTGTTAACCGGCTGCCCATATTTCCCAGCACATCACTCAGGGAATAGATTTTATTCTGAATATCATTCAGCTTAAAATGAAAAAAACGGTATGCCCCTTTCGGGTTGAATTCAATGCCAATGGTTTCTGTAGAGATATCTTTATCAACGTCTAATATTACCGGCACATCAATCAAGCCTGTTAAAGTAATATCATGCTCTTTTGATGAAAATGTTTTATCGTTTATCGCAGCTACAACTCCGTTTTGATAAGAAAGGGTAAGTTTGATATTCCCGTTTGGCACTACCAGTTTCATATCATCAGCAGGCATTTTCCCGCTGCTTTTAAAGAACCACATTTTTTCTACATAGTTTTTGAGCAGAAAATGAGGTTCAATGTGGTGAAATTGAATTTGCATTGCTTGTCCTGCTATGATATTATGGTAACGTTCAGGCCGGGTTTTTTGTACATCGATCACTCATTATACAAAAGCCTTTTCAAAACTATAAAATTTCTGTAAATGGGAATTATTACTGAGTTACGCCAGCAGCAGGTTTATGGCCTTTTTATTAATGCAGTTAATTTTTTGCCACCTGTTATGATTGCAACCGCAATAAGGCCGGCAAGCAAACCAAACAATATCTCTTTAATTATGGGTGGAATGCCCGGGAAAAGATGATGGAAGTAATCTACATAATGTATAAAGATGCCGCCCGAAACCAGTATTAAAGCAATGGTGCCAACAACGCTAAGTATCTTAATAATAACCGGTAATGCCTTCACCAGTAGTATTCCCAGTTTTGACAAAAAGCCCTTATTGTTTGTATGTTTTATAAGCTTATAACCTGCATCATCCATTCTTACAATGAGCGCAACAATTCCATACACGCCAATTGTGGCCAACGTTGCAACAACAATAACGGTAATGATCTGAATGGCCATGCTTTTATCTAAAACTGTTCCCAGTGCTATGATCACAATTTCTATAGAAAGAATAAAATCAGTTGATATGGCCGCTTTTATTTTTGCTTTTTCGGCATTGTTGTTATTTTTTTCTTTTTCTGCAATTACTTCCTGGCCTTTTTTAGCGCGGTGAAAAAGAAAATCGATGATCTTTTCAACGCCTTCATAAGCGAGGTAAAAGCCGCCCAAAACCAATATTATTTTTATGGCGATGGGAAGAAAAATATTCAATAATAAAGCTATGGGTATTATAATAGCCTTATTAAGCAGTGAACCTTTTGTAATAGCCCATAACACAGGCAATTCCCTTGAAGACAGGAAGCCCGTAGCTTTTTCTGCATTCACCGCCAGGTCATCGCCTAATATTCCTGCTGTTTTACCGGTAGCCACTTTGCTTGCCACGGCTACATCGTCCATTAAAGCGCCTATATCATCTAAAATTGCAAAAAAGCCTGATGCCATACTTCGTTTGTTGGTAAGGGCGTAAAAATATCAATTTAAGAATTGTATTGTGCTTGTTTTTAAATGTTTAAACAAGCGTGTGCCAACCGGGCGTATAAACCTTTATTGATGACAGCATCAACGGGAAATTTTCTCTTATAATTTTTGTTACTTCCCTGTATTAAATTTCTTAATTGCATCCTGTGAAACGGGCGTAAAAAAATTAACCAGGTTTCCATCCGGATCCCGGAATAAAAGCGACCTGTTTCCCCAGGGCATTGTTGTGGGCTTTTGTACAATATAAGATTGAAGAAAACCTGCCAGCCTTTCGTAATCCCTGTCGGCATCTGTAACCCTGAATTCGATAATAGCCGTACGGTTTTGAGCCGCTTTTGCAACTTCATCACCCCCAAAAAATTGTAAAGTATTAGTACTGCCGATAGCTAAGGTGGCTGTTGGTGTTTTTAGTTCGGCAAAATCTTCGGTGTATTGTACAGGTGCAACACCGGTTACTTGTTCATAAAATTTCACCAGGCGTTTAACATCAGCCGTGATAATTCTAACAGAAACGAGATTCATAATGTTGAATTTTTAGTTTGCAAAAAGATTTATATGCTGATGTAAAAATGAAACCGCTTATTGACAACCCTATGTCAGCAGGGTTGATGTTTTTTTTAAAAATTACAGGATTCAGGCCTTATTACGCTTATGGATCAGCGAAAGGCATTTTCGACAGGTTACTGCTTTCCGGTTATCGGTAGCAATGCTTTCTGTATGGGCACGTAGCGAAGCTTCCTTATCGCGTGGATTGCACAATACCATTCCGTTTTCGTCGAGTGCATGTAAATCGCGCTTTTGTCTTTTATCCCTCGGCATCCGGAGTTTTAATTTTACTATTCGTTGCAATATTTGATGAAAGTTATGAACTTTGAACTATTCAGGAATAACATGAATGATAGCACTAAAACACAAACCATGAATACAACCGCAACACATGACCAGCGTATTGCAAAAATGATATTTGCCTCGGTTTATCCCTTGTATATCGCAAAAGTGGAGAGGAAGGGCAGAACAAAAGAGGAGTTAGACCAGGTTATAGAATGGTTAACCGGTTTTAATAATAAGAAGTTACAGCAGCTAATAAATGACAAAGTAACGTTTGAAACATTCTTTCAGCAGGCTTCGCTCAATCCCAATGCAAAGCTTATAACGGGGGTAATTTGCGGGTACCGTGTAGAGGAAATTGAAAACCCTTTAACCCAAAAGGCAAGGTATTTAGATAAACTGGTGGACGAACTGGCGAAGGGCAGGAAGATGGAAAAGATTTTGCGAGAAGCATAAGAATGTGAAGGATTGACATTATATGAATTGAATACATTCATTTTTTCCTCTTTGCTTTTTGAAGTGCCCTGTAATTTTGATTTGCCTCTTTGCCTGCTTTTTTACAGAATTTTCTTTCTGATATTTTATTAATGAGCCAGCATACTGGCCGTATACCCACACTACTGATTATTATCTTTAGTATTTCTGACATCATTTATTCATTTATTTTTCAATCTATTTCTGATGTTTTTGGTTGTATTTAAATTTTAACCCCGAACGATTTTACTAAATTCCCTAAAGCACGATGAAGCCTAAAAAAATACTTTACAACAATCGAAGAAGTTGTAAAAATTGGATTCAGCTTAACCATACTTTTAAATTTTTACTTTTGACTTTCCCTTCTTTCCCTTACCTTTGCCGCCCCAAAAGTTCTTTTAGAATATTTCCCGGTTAGCACCGGGATAAACTTGGGAGTCGAACCCGCACACTGCAGGCGAGACGTTTGAACCAATAAAAATTATTAAAATGGCTAAAGAAATCTCCGGCTTTGTAAAGCTGCAGGTAAAAGGCGGTCAGGCAAACCCTGCACCTCCGGTAGGTCCTGCGCTTGGCTCTAAGGGTGTGAACATCATGGAATTCTGCAAACAGTTCAATGCCCGCACACAGGATAAAATAGGAAAAGTGCTTCCTGTTTTAATTACTGTTTACTCCGATAAGTCTTTTGACTTTGTTATCAAAACTCCTCCCGCTTCAATTCAGTTAATGGAAGCTGCCAAAATCCAGAAAGGTTCCAAAGAAAGTAACCGTAATAAGGTGGGTAAAGTAACCTGGGATCAAATTGAGGCTATTGCCAAAGATAAGATGCCCGATCTCAATTGCTTCACCGTTGAGAGCGCAATGAAAATGGTTGCCGGTACTGCCCGCAGCATGGGTTTAAATGTTGAAGGCACAGCACCCTGGAACAATTAATCACACACTAAACTTATTACAATGGCAAAGCTTTCTAAAAAAAGAAAACAAGTAGAAGGAAAGGTTGATAAAAATAAATTATACACCTTAAAAGATGCATCTGCGCTGGTAAAAGAAGTGAACACAGCGAAGTTTGATGCATCTGTTGACCTGCATATTCGTTTAGGTGTGGATCCTAAAAAAGCAGACCAGCAGGTTCGTGGCACCGTAAGCTTACCGCACGGTACCGGTAAAACAAAAAAAGTATTGGTTTTATGCCCGCCCGATAAAGAAGCAGATGCAAAAAGTGCAGGTGCTGATTTTGTTGGTTTGGATGAATTTGTTCAGAAAATTGAAGGTGGCTGGACGGATGTTGATGTGATTATTGCAACACCGTCTGTAATGCCAAAAATTGGTAAGCTCGGTAAAATTTTAGGCCCGCGCAATCTTATGCCAAATCCTAAAACAGGCACCGTTACAAACGATGTGGCGGCTGCCGTAAATGAAGTAAAAGGCGGTAAAATTGCTTTCAAGGTTGATAAGGCAGGCATCGTTCATGCTTCTATCGGCCGCGTATCTTTCACTCCTGAAAAATTAGCTGCCAATGGCCAGGAACTGATCAATACCATTATCAAATTAAAACCTACAACAGCCAAAGGCATTTACCTGAAAGGCGTAAGCGTTGCCAGTTCCATGAGCCCGGGCATTACTGTTGATACAAAATCTGTTCACTAAGCCGAAACCTTAATAAGGTAAAGCACAAAATATTCTTTATGAATAAGGATCAAAAAAACGAAGTAATTGAAGCTCTTAAAGAGAAATTCAATCAATATAATAACTTCTATGTTACCAACACAGAAGCATTATCAGTTGACCAGATTGGTAAACTGCGCCGCATTTGTTTCAATAAGAATGTTGAAATGAAAGTGGCTAAAAACACATTGATTAAAAAGGCGCTTGAAAGCATTGATGCAGAAAGATATTCCGGCATGTTTGAAAGCCTGAACGGCGTTACCGCTTTAATGTTCAGCGAAAATGCGAAAGAGCCGGCGTTGATCATCAGTACCTTCCGCACAGAAGGCAAAACAGATAAACCTGTTTTGAAAGCAGCTTATATTGATAGCGATGTTTTTGTGGGCAATGATCAGCTTGAAACATTAAAAACGCTTAAAAGCAAGAACGACCTTATTGGCGAAATCATTGGCTTGCTGCAATCACCTGCCAAGAATGTTATCAGCGGCTTGAATGCTGGTGGCAAACTTGCAAGCCTTGTAAAAGCGCTGGAAGAAAGAGCAAACTAATTTGATAATGTGCAATTTGAAAATTTGAAAATGAACTCAAATTCAAAATCATTTTCAAATTAACGCATCTTCAAATTTTCAAATTATTATCCCCGCCTGAAGGGATAATACGCAAGTTTTTTTAATAACTACCGCCGGAGCTCAGGCAATGAAGGCGGCAAAAATTTGAAATCATGGCAGATTTAAAAGCATTTGCAGAACAACTGGTTAACCTCACCGTAAAAGAGGTGAATGAATTGGCAAAAATTCTTAAAGAAGAGTACGGTATTGAACCTGCGGCTGCTGCAGTAGCTGTAGCTGGTCCTGCTGCAGGCGGTGCTGCTGCTCCTGCTGCTGAAGAAAAAACAGCTTTTGATGTAATTCTGAAAAGCGGTGGCGCTAACAAATTACAGGTTGTAAAAATCGTGAAAGACTTAACTGGTCTTGGCCTGAAAGAAGCTAAAGATTTAGTTGATGGCGCTCCGAAACCTGTAAAAGAAGGTGCTGCTAAAGCTGAAGCAGAAGAAATCGCAGCTAAATTGAAAGAAGCAGGTGCTGATGTAGAAGTTAAATAATTCTGCACACAGCTTTCTTTAAAAAGATAATGAAATACAAAAGATCCCGCCACCGTTTCCCGGCGGGGTTTTTTGTTTATATAGATTGCTGTGCATTTACTTTGATATATAAATCTATTGCTTGCCATGTCAAAACTGTTTACACAAATCCGTATCCTCATCATTATTTTCATAATTGTGCTTTTAATAAGCGGTATAACCGTTTTCCCATTAATAGCCGAATTAAAATTTTTACTCAGCATAAAGTTTTTTGAAGAAGGTTCCATTATACAGCAATGGCTTTTAAAAGTGGTAACAGGCCTGGAAGCAACTCAAAAAGAATATCCTTTTATTTTTTATGGGTTCGACTGGCTTGCTTTTGCACACATTGTAATTGCCGTTTTGTTTATTGGTGTTTACCAGCATCCCGTGCGCAACAGGTGGATCATTCAATGGGCTATCATCACCTGCATTTGTATATTCCCGCTTGCATTTATTGCCGGCAGCATAAGAGACATTCCTTTCTTTCATATACTGATAGATTGTTCTTTCGGTGTAGTTGGGCTGATTATTTTATTCCTTATCCAAAACCGCATTAAGGAATTAAAGAAATACAGGTCGAGAGGCAAAACAAGCCATTGATAAATACATAAGTTTATTTTTGCAGCCTTTATCTAACTTAATTCAATCAGCATGACTATACAGCAGGCGCAGCAGGATGTAGATGCGTGGATAAAAACAACCGGCGTTCGTTATTTCAGTGAGCTTACTAATCTTGGCATTTTGATGGAAGAAGTGGGTGAATTATCAAGGTTGATGGTACGTACTTACGGCGAACAATCTTTTAAGGAATCCGATAAAAATAAATCGTTAAGCGATGAAATGGCCGATGTGCTTTGGGTATTGCTTTGCCTGGCCAATCAAACCGGCGTTAACCTTGCAGATGCCCTGCAAAAGAATTTTGAAAAAAAGAATATTCGTGATGCAACAAGGCATAAGGAGAATGAGAAGCTGCAGGGAAGTTGATTGGTTGAAGGGGTTAGGAATAAGGGATTTGTAATTGGAGATTAGGAGTGGGAAATAACTTTTGAACAAATAAAAAACATTGAAGCAACTAACATATAATATATCGGAAATAAAAACTGTTGCCCGCCAATTATGGAATGAGTACAGTTCAAAAAAAATATGGGCCTTTCATGCGCCAATGGGTAGTGGCAAAACAACGCTTATTCATGCATTGTGTGAAGTATTACGGGTGAAAGATGCCGTAAGCAGCCCGACATTTGCCATCATAAATGAATATACAAGCCCTGTTGCAGGAACCATATTTCATATCGACGGCTATCGCATGAAAGATGAAACGGAAGCCGTGCAGGCAGGCTGTGAAGATTGCATTGATAGCGGCCATTACTGTTTTATTGAATGGCCCGAAAAGTTTCCGGAGCTTTTACCGGAAGATACAATGCACCTTTCATTAGAAGCTATTGATAATAAAGTGCGTAAGCTTGTAATTCTTTAGCAACTATTCTAACTTAATATTATTTTTATAGCCCCAATTAATTTAAAGCATGGCAACTACGAAGCCAATCATCAGTACCGGTTTCAGTTTTGAAACGCAGGAAGAAACATTAGACATAAAACCGCAAAGCGCAAAGTTAACTATAGGTATTCCCAAAGAAATGGTATTGCAGGAAAACCGTGTAGCGCTTATTCCCGAAGCAATTAATGTGCTGGTAAGTAACGGCCATCATGTAATTGTAGAAACCAAAGCAGGCGAAGGCAGTAATTATTCCGACAACGATTTTAGTGAAGCCGGCGCAGAAATAGCTTTAAAAAAGAAAGATGTTTATAA
>JAEWBD010000073.1 GCA_023391315.1 Bacteroidota bacterium
ATTATTCGGTTATTTATAATCACCTCGACTTATTGCTTGACCTGCCATGGCAGGAATATACAAAAGATAATTACGACCTGAAACGTGCCGCCAAAGTGCTGGATGCAGACCATTATGGCATGAAGAAAATTAAAGAGCGCATTCTTGAATATATCGCCGTTCTTAAATTGAAGGGTGATATGAAAAGCCCGATACTTTGCTTCACCGGCGCACCGGGTATAGGCAAAACATCGCTGGGCAAAAGCATTGCGCATGCCATTGGCAGAAAGTATGTGCGGGTAAGTTTAGGTGGTTTGCATGATGAAAGTGAAATACGCGGCCACCGCAAAACTTATATTGGCGCTATGCCCGGCCGTATTATTCAAAACATCAGAAAAATAAAATCGTCCAATCCTTTAATGGTACTGGATGAAATTGATAAAGTTGGTGCTGATTTCCGGGGCGATCCATCTTCCGCTCTGCTGGAAGTTTTAGACCCCGAACAGAATAATACTTTTTATGATAATTATCTTGAACTGGAATACGATCTGAGCAAAGTCTTATTTATTGCCACCGCCAATAATGTTCAAAACATACAGCCGGCGTTACGCGATCGTTTGGAGATAATTGACCTGAGTGGTTATGCCGTGGAAGAGAAAATCCAGATAGCACAGCGCCATCTTGTGCCCAAGCAAAAAGAGGCGCATGGTTTAGGCAAATCCAAACTTAAAATAAGCGACAAGGTTTTACAAAAGGTTATAGAAAACTATACGAGGGAAAGCGGTGTGCGTGAATTAGACAGGCAACTGGCGGCCATAATGCGCAACAAGGCAAAAGAATTTTCATTGCGGGGCAGGGTTTCTCCCACTATCTCTTTAAATGATATTGAGAAGATTTTAGGCACGCAGAAATACAGCAATGAAATTTATAAAACAGCCAATATGCCGGGCGTGGCAGTGGGTCTTGCCTGGACGTATGTGGGCGGTGATATTCTTTTTATTGAATCTATTTTAAGCGATGGCAAAGGCGAATTAAAGCTTACAGGTAATCTCGGTAATGTGATGAAGGAAAGCGCTGCAACGGCTTTTAGTTACCTGCAGGCCAATGCCAAAAAATACGGTATTGATTCAACAATCTTCAGCAAGAAAAACATTCATATACATGTGCCTGAAGGCGCGGTTCCGAAAGACGGCCCCAGTGCCGGCGTTACCATGTTAAGTTCACTTGCATCTGCATTTACAGGCCGTAAAATAAAACCGTATCTCGCCATGACGGGTGAGATTACATTACGCGGCCAGGTGCTGCCTGTGGGTGGTATAAAAGAGAAAGTGCTTGCGGCAAAACGTGCAGGCCTGCGTGAAATTTTAATGTGCTATCTTAATGAAAAAGATGTAAAGGAAATTGACAGCAATTTTATAAAAGGCATCACGTTTCATTATGTGAAAAACATGCAGCAGGTGCTTGATCTTGCATTGGTATGATGATGAGTTGCGGGTAAATGTCTTTTACTTAAGGTTTAATTTTTGAAATATACAATAATCAATATTCAATTTTCAGAGGTTTTATAATAGAACATTGTTTTGTTCTGCCCGACTGATTCGGGTCAGGCGGGGAATATTGAGTATTTTCTTAAATCACCGAAATTGAGTTGTGCATAGTGAACGGTGAGTAACATAAAGCACATATCCGCTAATTAACATGCGCCTCAACCTGACAGGCTTGACACTGCCAGGTTTTTTGCAATCAATTTAATAAAAACTATATGAAAAAATTATATGCTAAATGTTCATTTGTTTTTTTAATTATGATCATATATTTTTTGGGTGCAGCAGCACAAACAAATCCGGGCACTGTTAATAAAAAAAAGCAACCGGTTGTCCGCGATGGCCAACATGATTTTGATTTTGAAATTGGCACCTGGAAAACAGATCTTAAAGTTTTGCTTAATCCTCTAACCGATTCCGCCAAATGGGTAAGCTTTAAAGGCACAAGCGTGGTGCGGAAAATTTTAAATGGCAAAGCCAATGTTGTAGAATTTACAGTAAGCGGGCAAGCAGGCAGCATTGAGGGTCTTAGCCTGCGCTTGTACAATCCACATGCGCACCAATGGAGCCTTAATTTTTCTAATATACGCAGCGGCATATTAAGTACTGCTGCCATTGGCGAATTTATTAATGGCCGCGGAGAATTTTATAATCAGGAAACGATTAACAGCCGTGCTGTTTTGGTAAAGTTTATTATTTCACCGGTTAATTCAGATACCTGCCGTTTTGAGCAATCTTATTCTGACGACGGAGGTAAAACATGGGAAACAAACTGGATTGCTGTTGATACGCGTTTAAAAGAGTAAATAAAAACAGTTTATCAAAATGTAAATGATTGCTAACTTATTTTTCTGATAATTTCAAACTTTTTGAATTTCAATTCTTCGTAAGGATAAACCTGATTTATAAACCGGTTTGTGAACTTTTATTTAAAAATAAATTTGTAAAAATATTGGTTTATGAGAGCAGCAAAACCTGTAAACAAGAAAAGATAACGCAATGCCTGCTCAACTAAATGTGCATTTATAAACTGATTATTTAAATTTTACTTCAATGAAAATTTTACTTCAATATTTAAAACCATATAAATGGCTGGTTGCATTAGCGCTGTTGCTGGCAGCTATCAACCAAAGCTTCTCCATGCTCGATCCCTATTTCTTCGGGAAATTCTTTGATAAATTTCTTACGCATCCGTTCGATATAGGATACTTTGATGCGAAGAAAAACTTTATTAAAACCGCCACAAGAACCACCGATCAGTTTATATGGGGCGTAGTTGGCTTTCTCGGAATATTTATCGGCGTGGCAATGGTATCAAGAATTGCAAAAGCCTTCCAGGACTATTTTACCAATGTTATTGTTCAAAAATTCGGTGCAAAGATTTTTACAGATGGGTTAAAACATTCCATGCTGCTGCCTTACCAGGATTTTGAAGACCAGCGCAGCGGCGAAACGCTTTCCATCTTAACCAAAGTGAGGGCTGATACGGAAAAGTTTATTATTTCATTTATCAACGTATTATTCGCGATTATAGTAGGTGTTATTTTCGTAAGCGTTTATGCTTTCAGTTTGCACTGGTCTATCATGCCCATTTATACACTTGGCATTGCAGCGCTTGCATGGCTTACCAGTTTCCTGAGCAGGAAAATAAAACTCATACAAAAAAATATTGTTACAGAAACCAACGCGCTGGCTGGTTCAACAACAGAATCGCTGCGCAATATTGAACTGGTTAAAAGCCTTGGCTTAACCAACCAGGAAGTTGACCGGCTGAATAAAAACACTTATAAAATTCTTGGGCTTGAATTGCGCAAAGTAAAAAGCATAAGAACGCTCAGTTTTATACAAGGCACTTTTGTAAATTTTTTACGGCAGGTGATTATGTTTACGTTGGCCTGGCTTGTTTTCAGGGGACAACTAACCGCAGGCCAGGTGATGACACTGACCTTTTACTCATTCTTCATCTTTGGCCCACTACAGGAAATTGGCAACATTATTATGGCTTACCGCGAAGCCGAAGCTTCACTGATGAATTTTGATAATGTAATGAAAAGGCCTGCCGAAAGAATGCCCGTTTCACCGGTGCATATTGGCAACCTTGAAAGATTGAGTTTTAAAGATGTTTCATTTAAACATCAAACAGCGCAGTACAAAGCGCTTGATCATATAAGCTTTAATGCAGAAAAGGGCGAAACAATTGCATTTGTTGGCCCTTCAGGTGCCGGTAAAAGCACCCTGGTAAAAATGCTGGTTGGCTTATATCACCCGCAAACCGGCAATGTGTTTTATAATGGTGTTGACAGTAATGATATAGCGCTTGAAGATTTGAGAAAGCAAATTGGTTTCGTAACACAGGATACGCAATTGTTTGCGGGTACCATAAAAGAAAACCTTTTATTCGTAAACCCCGGTGCAGGCGATGAGGATTTACTGGATGCGCTTTACAAAGCCAGTTGCCAGAATTTACTGGAGCGGGCTGATAACGGCATTAATACCATAATTGGTGAAGGCGGATTAAAATTAAGTGGTGGCGAAAAACAAAGATTAAGCATTGCACGCTCTTTATTGCGCAAACCGCATTTGCTGATATTTGATGAGGCAACTTCTTCACTGGATTCGATAACAGAAGAAGAAATAACCTCTACGATAAAACAGATATCGGAGATGAAAGAACAGGTAACAGTTTTAATTGCACACAGGCTAAGCACTATCATGCATGCCGACAGGATTTATGTGCTTGAAAAAGGCCGTATAGTAGAAACAGGCTCTCACTATGATTTGCTGGAAGAAAAAGGTTTATATTATGCCATGTGGCGCCAGCAGATTGGAGAAAGAAAATTTGCTGCTTCAAAACAGCCTGCCTAACTTGTGTTAGCATTTTCATGAAAATAGTTGTTGAATGAAAAAACTTATACAATAGCCAGACGATAATGAAGAGTGAAGATCTACAGATGAAGTAATGCAACTTATCCGTGCTTAATCTTACTCATTTTATTGCATGGTGGTAATGAGACAGGTGGAACTTATTATTCAAACAACTTTCAGAAATTTCAAAAAATTCTTTATTAAAAACCACCGCGATAGGCATTAAGATTTTTGATTTGCAGCACTTTGCATTTATAATTTGTCTATCTTGGTGGGTAATTAAATTACCTGCATGACGGAACAATCTATTTTAACCGGCTGTTTAAATAATGACCCGGTTGCACAGCGGGAGTTGTATAACCGGTACAGCCCCAAAATGCTTTCGGTTTGTTATCGTTTCGCACAAAAACGGGAAGATGCTGAAGACATGCTGCAGGAAGGTTTTATAAGGGTGTTTACACAAATAAAGTCTTTCCGCAATTCTGGCTCTTTTGAAGGATGGATAAGAAGAATAATAGTTCATACCTGCATCAACTTTTTGAAAAAGCATAAGAAGTTCAATGAAAGCCTCGATCTTGCTTATGTTACAGATGTGCAGGTTAAAGAAGAAACTGTTCCTTCTTTAATGATGGTGCGCCAGGTGGTAGAATGTATAAGACTGTTGCCAATTGGTTACAGAACTGTTTTAAACCTTTATGCAATTGAAGGTTACAGCCATAAAGAAATTGCACAAATGCTGGATATAGAAGAAAGCACAAGCCGCAGCCAATGCACCAGGGCCAAAACAATGCTGGAAACAATTCTTATTAAAAAGAAGATTATTGAAAAGCCTGCTGAAGCTTATTCTCTAACCGCAGCTTTCAAGTAATACAGAACATTATAAAAGGAGCAATGCACGAC
>JAEWBD010000125.1 GCA_023391315.1 Bacteroidota bacterium
ACATAATACGGCTCATGGCAATCATTCTTATATATTCTTCGGCTGTAGTAAGGTTGTGCACACCGCGTATGCGTGCCAGCAGCGTGTCCACATCCTGGAAAGTCCATGGAATAAAGGCAAGAAATCCTTTGGCACTTTCCGGTTTCATGGCCTGCACCTCACGAATACGTGCCAGGTGAATAAACCGTTCTTCTATGGTTTCCACATGCCCAAACATCATGGTGGCGCTGGTGGTAATATTAAGTTCATGCGCCTCGTGCATGATGGCCAGCCATTCGTCTGCACCGCATTTGCCTTTGCTTATTAACCTTCTTACACGGTCAATCAAAATCTCAGCGCCGGCGCCGGGCAGTGAATCAAGCCCTGCATTTTTTAATTCAGTTAAAACTTCCCGGTGTGATTTTTTCGACAGCTTGCATATATGCGCCACTTCAGGCGGCCCCAAAGCATGCAGCTTTATAGAGGGAAATTCCTGTTTAATCTGCCTGAAGGTATTTGTATAAAAATCGAGTGATAAGCCGGGGTGATGGCCACCCTGTAGCAGCAATTGATCGCCGCCGTACTTTAGTGTTTCCTGTATTTTTTTACGATACACAGGCATATCGGTTATATAGGCCTCAGCGTGACCGGGTATGCGGTAAAAATTACAGAATTTACAATTAGCCACGCATACATTGGTAGTGTTTACATTACGGTCTATCTGCCAGGTAACTTTGCCATGCGGCACCTGCTTTTTACGCAGCTCATTGGCTACCTGCATTAGGTCGGTTAACGGTGCATGTTCAAAGAGGTAAACGCCTTCTTCAACACTTAGAAATTCAAAATCCAGGGCTTTTTGATACAACGCTGCAACATTCATCTTTAGGAGATTGTCTTTTGTTAAACGATTGCTGTTTTAAATGCAACGGCAAAATTACTGAAGAATATGTTGTGCTGCCTAATGGTTTAAAACTAAACAAAAGCAGCTTTATATTTACATTAGAGGTTTGGATTTACCTTAAAGCTAACGTACTTTCATAACTGCAATAACACCAATGAACCATTATTACAGGAACAATACTAAACGATTGAAAAATGCCACAGGTTTTAAGCACAGCATAAAATTTATTTGTATCCTGATTCTTGTTTTTTTAGGTAGCAAGCTCACAGCACAGGAAGAATTTGTACCGCCGCCGGCAAAAATCATCACCTCTTTCCCTTTTACACAATTAACCGGTGGCATTATTATTATACATGGCACATTAGACAGTTTGCAGGACACGCTGAATTTTGTGCTTGATACCGGCAGTGGCGGCATATCGCTCGATTCGGCCACCTGCGCTTATTATAATCTTAAGCTTGAACCAAGCGACCGTATTGTACGGGGCATTGCAGGCATGAAATATGTTTCATTTGCCAAAGATCACTCCCTAAACCTGCCCGGCCTTACGGTGAAAAGTCTTGATTTCCATATAAATGATTATGAAATTCTATCAAGCGCTTATGGTATGCATATAGATGGCATTGTTGGTTACAGTTTTTTCCGCCGCTATATTGTTAATATTGATTATGATGAACAATTGGTAAGAATTTTCACCGTAGGCACTTATAAATATCCCAGGGGCGGCCATCTTTTAAAACCTCAGTTCTCAACCCTGCCTATGCAAATGGCCAGTGTAAAAGATGCCAATAAAGTGTTTGCCAAATTTTATCTTGATACGGGAGCAGGCCTGTGTTTATTAATGAATGATGATTTTGCAAAAGACAGCGTTATTTTTAAGAAGAAAAGAAAGATGTTTTTATCGCAGGCCGAAGGCCTGGGCGGAAAAACAGATATGATGCTCTCCGTAGTAAAAGAATTTAAAATAGGGCCTTACCGGTTTCGTAAGGTGCCTGCCTATATTTTTTCAGACGATTATAATGTTACCAATTATCCTGTATTAGGTGGCCTTTTGGGAAACGATCTTCTCAGGCGCTTTAATATGTGGATCAATTATCCATTACAGGAAATTTATATCAAGCCCAACAAGCATTATCTTGATTCATTCGATTATTCTTACACCGGTCTTGGCATTTATTTAATAAACGGCGCCATTACGGTTACTGATATTATAAAAAGCTCTCCTGCTGAAACTGCAGGATTTCAAAGCGGGGATATTATAGTGGGCGTGGAAAGCAACTTCAGCAATAACATACAGGCATATAAAATTTTACTGCAAAATGCACGCACAAAATTGAGGATCGTTGTTATGCGCAAGGGTCAACCCCAGATAATTTACCTGAAAGTTAAGAGCATACTGTAAGTTTGCCGGGTTATGGGAAGCTGCAGGCTGTTGGCTTCAGACTACAAGTTAAAGCTTCTTAATGTTTGCAGCGTTTTGAAAATTTTAAACTTCCAGGATTTACATGATACACTATAATCGTTTTGTTTTAGAAAATGGGTTGCGCGTTCTGGTGCATGAAGATAATACAACGCCAATGGCTGTTGTAAATGTTTTATACGATGTGGGCGCAAGGGATGAAGAACCTTCAAAAACAGGGTTTGCACATTTATTTGAGCACCTGATGTTTGGCGGCAGCATTAATATTCCTGATTATGATGAACCGCTGCAACGCGCCGGCGGCGAGAATAATGCTTATACAACCAACGATCTCACGAATTATTATTGCCAGTTGCCCGCTGAAAATATAGAAACAGCTTTTTGGCTGGAAAGCGACAGGATGTTAAGTCTCGCATTCAGTAAGAAAAGCCTGGATGTGCAACGCAAAGTGGTAAGTGAAGAATTTAAAGAGCATTATATTAATAAACCTTATGGCGATGCCTGGCATAAAATGCGGGAGCTGGCATATACAACGCATCCTTACAGATGGATGACGATAGGAAAAGAGCTTAGCCATATTGAAGATGCCAAACTGGAAGACGTAAAAAGTTTTTTCTTTAAGCATTACAGGCCCGTGAATGCAATATTGGTGGTTGGGGGGAATGTGAAAACAGATAACATTAAACGCCTCGCGGAAAAATGGTTTGGCCCTATTGAATCCGGCACCAAATACCTGCATCTTTTACCTGCCGAACCAAAACAAACAGTTAAACATGCAGAAGAAATTAAAGCCGACGTTCCATTGGATGCATTTTATGAAACATGGCATATTCCCGGAAGGCTTGATGCCGGGTATCATGCAGCAGATTTAATAACAGAAATTTTAGGTGGCGGCGCTTCATCACGCTTGTACCAATCGCTTGTAAAAGAGAAAAGATTATTCAGCAACATTGAGTGTTATCATTTTGGCAGTATCGATCCGGGCTTACTCACTATTGAAGGAAAGCTTGTAAAAGGCGTATCAATGCAAACTGCTGAAAATGCTATTGCAGAAGAATTGACCCGGTTAAAAGAATATATTATAAGTGAAGAAGAGCTACAAAAAGTAAAGAATAAAACGGAAAGCATTATTGCATTTGAAGATATCTCGTTGATGAGCCGTGCCAGCAGCCTGGCATATTATGAGTTGCTTGGAAATGCAGATTTAATGAACCAGGAACTTTCCAAATACCAGGCTATAAC
>JAEWBD010000163.1 GCA_023391315.1 Bacteroidota bacterium
CCGATACCTGGATGGGCGGCGGCTACCATACATATCTTTTATTAAAACCCGGTACAGATTTAAAAAAGATGGAAGCCCGGTTTCCTGCCATGGTTAAACAATATATGGGCCCGCAAATACAGCAACAAATGGGTGTAAGCCTTGAGCAATTTACCAGTAAAGGAAATTCGCTTGGTTTTTCGGTGCAGCCTTTAACTGCTATTCATTTGTATGGCGATACCAATAACGAATTTGAACCCGGTGGCAATGCTTCCTATGTTTACATTTTTGGTGGCGTTGCAATTTTTATGCTGGTAGTTGCCTGCATCAATTTCATCAATCTTTCAACTGCCGGTGCTTCAAAAAGAGCGAAAGAAGTAGGTGTAAGAAAAGTGGCGGGTTCCGGCAGGTTGCAGCTAATTAAACAGTTCTTATCTGAATCCATACTGATAACCTTCTTTGCATTGATTATTGCATTTGTAATAGTAGAACTGGCTTTGCCTGCATTCAATAATTTTTCTGGTAAACAATTAAACTTCGATGCAAAACCTGCACTTGCTTTTATTGGTTTAGGATTGATTGTGGGCATTGTTGCAGGGTTATATCCTGCATTTTATTTATCATCTTTTAAACCAATTGCTGTATTAAAAGGTAAGCTTACAATCAGCCATAAAGATTTTGGTTTGAGAAGCGGCCTGGTAGTATTCCAGTTCTTTATTTCTGTTGCATTAATAATAGGAACGATAGTGGTGTACCAGCAAATGAAATATATACAAAACAAAGACCTTGGTTTTAATAAAGAACAACTTATTACTATTCCTAACTCTTATGTATTGGGTAATAATGAACAAGTTTTTAAACAGCAAATGCTGCAAGACCCACGCATTGTAAATGCAACCGTTAGCTGGTACAAGCCTGCCGGCCCAAGTAATTACAATAACGCATTGGCATATCCGCAGGGAAATGATAAACTCATTGTTAATGGTGTAGATTACCATATTGATGAAAACTATATACCAACATTAGGAATGAAGATGATTAACGGGAGAAATTTTTCCAGTGAATTTGCAACTGATTCTTTTGCTATTATATTGAATGAAACAGCTGCAAAGGCATTTGGGTGGAACAATGCAACCGCTATTGGTAAAACAATAATACGGCAGAATAGTGACAGGGGTAACAATGTTCCTTTTCACGTAATTGGTATTGTAAAGAATTTCAATTTTAAATCACTGCATGAAGCCGTAAGCCCTTTATATATGACATTGAAACCAGAAGGCGGATTGATATTTAAAATAAAAACAACTGACGTTTCCGGTTTGTTGGCAACTATGAAAAAAGCATGGGACAGTTATAAAACCGAAGAACCGTTTGAATATAATTTTATGGATGATCTTTTTAATAAGACATATTCAACAGAGCAAAAAACAAGTAATATACTTACGCTCTTCTCTATGCTTACCATTTTTGTTGCCTGCCTTGGTTTGTTTGGATTGGCAACCTACACTGCAGAGCAACGCACGAAAGAAATTGGTATCAGAAAAGTGTTGGGTGCAAGTGTTAGCCAGGTAACGCAAATGCTTTCCAAAGAATTTTTAAAACTTGTTTTAGTGGCATCGTTAATTGCATTTCCGGTGGCATGGTGGGCCATGCATAAATGGTTACAAAGTTTTGCATACCGCATTCATATTGAGTGGTGGGTTTTTGCTGTTGCCGGGTTAGCTGCTTTATGTATTGCGCTGGTAACTGTAAGTTTCCAGGCAATAAAAGCTGCACTGGCAAATCCTGTAAAGGCATTGCGAAATGAGTAAGGCCTTTTGGAAAGTTTAAACTTTTCAAAAGATTTTGTTATGTATAAATCAATTGCAATTATTGTTGTTGCCTTTGTGTCTTGTGCAAATCTTGTACAGGCACAGCCTGTTGATATTTCTTCTGCAGACAACTTTGAAGTAATTAACCGCCATGTTATTGTGCATGATTCAGCGAATAAAAAAATTGTGCATCTTGATGCGGCGGAAGGAGATGGCGTGGCTAAAAACCATTAATTTTTCAACTGGCATTATTGAATTGGATGTTATGGGAAAAGATGTAATGCAGCAAAGCTTTGTGGGTATTGCATTTCACGGCATTGATGACAGCAGTTTCGATGCCGTGTATTTCCGGCCATTTAACTTTCTGGCTGCAGATGCAATAAGAAAAAGCCATTCAGTTCAATATATCTGCCTGCCTAAATATGAATGGTCTTACCTGCGCGAAAATTTCCCCGGAAAATATGAAAATGCATTAACCCAATCTATTGAACCCTCAAGCTGGTTTCATGTAAGGGTTGTGGTTGAAGTTGATAAAATATCAGCGTATGTAAATAATGATAACACGCCATCTCTTGTTGTAAAACCGCTGGCAAATTATACAACAGGAAAGATTGGTTTTTGGGTGGGCAACGGCTCAGATGGCGATTTCTCGAACTTAACTGTTCTGCAGCATTAAATCTTAGAATGCTAAAAATATGCAGCTACTGAATTTTTTTTATTTGGATGAAGGTTTACAATCTAATACGCTTATTTCATTTTTTAAGAACTGCCGTATTCGTTGCACATGATCATAAATTTCTTTCTTTTCTTTTGTTATGATGCCTGCATCCTCAAGATCATTTAAATCCTGCTGGAAAGATTCGGTAAATTTTCTTGCATCAGATAAATATGACTGGCCTTTGAATTTACGGTAAACAGAATCTGCTTTTTCACACTGCCCGGTAAGCAAATAGGCAAGTGCAAGATTTGTATTGATACCTGTATTTTTATCATACAGTTGTAAACCTCTGAGCACCGCATGCATAACAGCAGCAGAATCTAATTTTTTTTCAAAGAGCAGGTACCATGATAAATTCCAGTAATCCGATGAAAGCATTTGCTTGAGTGAATCTTCCGGATTTGATTCTAATAAAACCTCTTCAGCAGCAGTAATCTTTTTTAAATCTTTTAGTCGTTCGGTGGTATCCCGGTAATATGTGTAGTAATTGAGGCTCAGCCGGCGGTAATCGTAAAGATAATTTACTGTATCCAGTGCGGCAAGCCTGCCAAATACTTTTTTAGCATTATAGAGTGTTTGCTTTTGAAGATACCTTGCATCCCTTTGCAGTGCGAAAGTTGCAGCCCTTATCAATTCATCCTTATTTGTGATGGTATCAATATCTATTGTGCTGTTCTCAAGCTTTTCAGTTGTATTCGTTAGAGTTGCTATTTCCCCGATAAATGAACTTAACTGCGAGCTGTTAATGTCACCAGGCTTTTTCCATACCTTGATTGAGTCGTCGTAATAGTCAGAATTTAAACTTAGTATGTTGTTGTTGTTGAGAAAAATGTTAGCACTATTTAAATAATTCAATTTGATCAGCTTGCCGTTTGCGGTGTCTTTAACTTTTCTGTTGAAATAAAAAATAGAGTCCTTATCATTTCTTTGAAAATAGTAAGTATTATAAGTGTATATAAAATTTTTATAGATATTGGTTTTGATAATCATCTTCCTCCAGTCGGGAGAAAGCGCAGCCAGTGCAATGGTGGAATTCTTAAATGTATCGATGTTAATTTCAGGAAAGTTGACAGAGCTGATTTTGCGATCGGTATTTGCATCGTATAGGTCGAGAAATCCTTCTCTTTCCTGTACTATAATATATTTATTATCCGGTGTAAAATTGGCATAGAGATACGTTTTATTAAGGTTGCTGTTAACCGGATCACTTAAAGTGAAGATTTTATATTTATCTCTCTGCTTTATGATCATTCTTTTATTGTCAGCAGAAAAGTTTATGTTATAAACAAGACCATCAGCCTGATCAAGTTTAATCATCATTGTATCGGCTGGGTTATCAATGTCCCAGATCTTTACATTATAATCTTTATAATCTGTTGCCAGTTTTTTTGCATTCGGGGATATTGAACTTACATAATATTTTTCTGCACTGGTCTTACTAAGATCGGGAATAACTACAGGCTGCACGCCTGCATTTTTAATATTTATATGATAGATGATATTATTAATCAATGCTGCTAAGCTATCTTCTTTTATAAAGGTCAGCGTGTTTATTCCATTTAATATACCGGTGTAATTTTTGCTGAAATTGGTATTCGTTTCCTGGGTTGTATTTATGTAAATGTTTTTCGATAATGCCAACCCGTTGTCGTTAATATTGAAGATTTTTATTGTATCATCAAGCTTAATGGCAAATAATTTTCCCTCGTTTGATACGGCTGATGCAGAACGGGTGTTGTAATCAAGACCGGTTTTTAGTAAGGTGGTGTCTTGTGTGTAAAAGAAAAAGTTTTTTGCAATATAGTTAAGCACTAATTTACTTACATCGGTTTTTGATGTGCTGTCAAACTGCATGGCTTTTAATAATCCTTCATTGGGGCTTTTTTGCGCCACTTCATAAATATTTGTTGCGGTATTTAAATCCTGGAGCAGGGTTTCATATTCCTTTATCTTTTGATCTTTATATTTCAGTTTAACCAAACTGTCTGTAAACATATTCCTATGGGTGGAATCCATTAAGCCAGATTTATAAAATGGTTCATCAACCAGTTGTAAAATTTCTGAAACGTGTTTATATAAATAATCATTTTGCTGTTTTTCAAATTCCCGCAACGCATTTGCTGAATCTAATTTTCGTTTGGCATCAGCTAAATCTAATTTTCGCTGCGTTTCGGCTTTGAACTGGATGTTCACCGAATCTAATTTTCTTTTGGCTTCTGTTGAATCCAGTATTCTTTGTGACTGCACGTTCACCAAATCTATTTTTCGCTGCAGTTCGGCCTGCGCATTGGCTGAATCTAACCGTCGCTGAATTTCAGATTGTGTTGCCGCTTTCTCTCTTTTAATCCTGCTTTGCGCCGTTAAACCCAGGGTAACAAGAACGGCAATAACTCCAAGTAAAACAGACCCGCCTTTTAAGGTTTTTCTATTGCGGCTTCGGGCAGCACTTTTCTTTATATAATCATCCACCTTTTTAAAGCCATCAGCATATCTCGAAGCCCATTCCTCATTAATATTTTTTTTATTCCTCCAGTTAGTTGTATTATGTAAATCAATCCCTGTTAGTAATTCTCCGTTTTCATTAAAATAATCACTTGCATCAGCTTCCAATCTTTTAAACAAGGTGGCATCATCATATTCTTTTGTTATCCATTCTTTCATTTTATCCCATTGGCGTAAAAGGCTTTCATGAGAAATATCAAGAAATGATTGGGGCGTTAAATCGATTTCCGGAGGCGGCATTAAAAAACTGTTTTCCGCTTTCCTGAATATATCGGCAACCTTTATTACTTCATCTGTATCAACACCGGCAACTTTTGCAATATCTTCTACTGTTGCTATGCGGCGGTTATCTTTTTGTTCAGCGTTTCTTTCTGATAATCTTTTAAATAGCGCTTCTGCGATTCTTCTTTGCGATTTATTAAGATCAATATCAAAAATCTCATTGGCATGCTGCGACAATGCTTCATTTAACCTGCCGATTTTGTTATAATAATCCAGCGTTAAAACAAATTCATCATTTGTTTCAACGGGATTGTTATTTGAATGCTCTTCTTCTTTTTTAGCAAGGTTCCACATGCGCATTAAAGCATGCTGCAGCAGCGGTAATTGATCGTGGTCAATACCTATATCATTTAAAAGATTGGTAACAAGTTTAGGCTCCAGCCTCCCGCCGCAAACCATTGCTGGCCCTTCAATAGCATCTTTTGTTTGCTCCCGTGTTAAGCGTGGTGTTAAGAACTGGTTGTCGTTTAATATTTCAGGTAATCCTAAAAACAGCGAGCAGTTACCCAAAAAATCAGACCGCATGGTGAGAATGATGTGTATTGGAATTTCATGCTGGTTAGCTGAAGCAATTAAAAGTGCTATAAAGCTGGTTACTTCATCAATATTGTTATTTTGTTTATACCTGAATAATTCTTCAAATTGATCTACAACCAATAAAAAATTCCCTTTAATAACCTGCATTTCAGATTTAATAACTTCCAATAATCCCTGCGGGCTTCTTTTTAATTCAGCCTTCATGCACTCTAAAGAAATATTGTTATTGTCAAATGCTTTTGCTATGGAAGATGATAAATTTTTATAGGGATCATTGCCCGGGCGCATTTCTGCGATGCGCCACTTTGTTCCTGCGTTAAGAAAGAAGCCTGTTCTCAAAGCTGGAATTAACCCGGCTTTTACCAATGAAGATTTTCCGCAACCGGAAGGGCCAACAACCGCTACAAAATGCGACTGGTCTAACTTTTCCAACAGTTTATCTATTTGCTCTTCTCTTCCAAAGAATAAATGCGATTCTTCCGGTGTGAAAGCTCTTAAACCCGGATATGGGTCAACGTCTGTTTTTTGTAAAGCTTCACTTAGCATATTAAAGTATATTTAAAAATTTTTCGGTAAAATCTTTTAAATTTTCCCGGCAGTTTAAATAGGTAAACCGCAGGCTTGCCATACGTAAAGGAATCTGGTTTTTTGCTGTTGGCGGCCCGTCGTAAAGCGCAACTATATCGAAAGGCTCTTTCCGGCGGATGTTTATTTTGCGGCAATAATTTATTTGGTTTAATACGGTACTCGGATCGGAATTACAATAAACAAACAGTGCCGCATCGCTTATTAAAAAACTATCATCATTATATTTTCTTGAATCCGGCGAGCTGGCATTTTCGAGGGGAAAGAAACAATCAATTTTATTCTTTTGAATGTTATTGGTTTCTATTTCCTGGTTTCTTTCATCTATAATTTTTAAGATGGTGTTCTCGCAATAGTCTTTATCAATTTCATCGGTACAGATATACAGGAATTTTGAATTGCCGGGCGCCGGCGGTAGTGGCGCTGGTGCAGGTTGAAGTGCGGTTGTAATAGCTGCCTTAAACTCTTCAAAAATGCCTGTTCTTACATATTCGCTCTCTAATATTTTTTTATGTTCCGGCGAAGTAACATCTTCTGTATTAAAATTTGAAGGCCGCCAAATAAGCATTTTTTTTCCGGATGTTTGGGCCATCTCAAACTGAAATTTTACGAGGGTATTTTCAGTGTTTAATATTTTTTTGCCCGGCAAATTGCTTAAGAGCTGCACATAC
>JAEWBD010000172.1 GCA_023391315.1 Bacteroidota bacterium
GGTTTTATCAACGTGCCGGTAAAGTTTATTTTGATAGTATATTTTCCGGCCTGTAACACCGGGAATGAAATATAATTTTGACCAATAGCGCCGCCCCGTTTTACCTGTACTGTCTGGCCATTAAGCAATACACTGATCACCTTCAATCCTGTTACCGGGATTGAAACAGAAGCTTTAGTGCCGCGGGGAACCTGGAGGGTACATTCCCCTGAATTCATATCAAAAGAAACATTTATTATTCCATGCGGCGTTGGCACCGAACCGCTTACTGTATGTATATTTTGATTGAGAAATGGCTTTATTTCAAATTCTTTAAAACCCGGTGCTGTGGCATGAACACCAAGAATATTTTCAGTAAGCCACATTGTAACACCCGCACTCCACGGATGCGCCAGGCTTGTATAACCACATTGGTTATTGGGCGGTGCATCGTTTGATTGTAATATGTTATTCCAGGAAGGGCGATACACTTCAAAAAAAGTGGTGCCGCCATTTTCAATCTGCCCGCCCCAGCAATCTTTTACAGTTGTTAAGGCTTCATTCATGTAACCCGCTTTAGCCATAGCCTGTAGTATAAAAAATTGATTAAAGGGTGAATAGGACAGTCTTTGTAACCTGTTTGAAAAAAAACTTCCTGCAGCTTGTGCAACTATAGAATCAAACAATAAGCCTGCATTAACAGCTTTAGCAACGGAGTGTAAGCCAAAAGGCTGACTGTTATTCTTAATCAGCCATTGCATTTTTTCTTTCGCAAGACTGGTATATCTTTTTGCAATTCCGGTATAACCGGCGGCTATTGCCATTGCGGCAAAACTTTGCCATGCCTGCAAACACAGACATCGGTAAACAAGCCTGCCTTCAGGAAGATTTGGGTTTTCAAAACCCGCTCCAAGCCTTTCATCCCAACCTAAAAAAGCAAGATTTGGTAGCGAATCAAAATACTGTTTAGCAGTGGTAAGCTTTTCTTCAGCATTATTTAAATATTGTTTTAAAAATGCCGTGTCTGCGGTGTAATTAAAATAATCTGCAAGACTAAGCACCCAATACAATGCATACGCCGGGATACTATTATCTAACTTTGCCGTGTACGCCAGGTTTTTCTTTACCAGGTCATAATTCCCAAAGGCAACCAGAGAAGCAGCTTGTGCTGGGTAAGCATCACCCGTCCAGGAATGGCGATCACTTCTTTCCATTAGAATAGCGCCAATATAATCTTTCATGAAATTTAACCGTACCGTATAAGCACCTGTGTACCAAAGGCGGTTAAGCATTGAATCATTTGTGTGAAAAGAGCCGGAATAGTTTGCCGGTTTTACCTGGCAAATCAATCTTATATTGTTTACATGAAAAGGCGTTTTTACATTTTTAAAATGAAGCCAGACAAAGCGCACGCCTTCATATAATGCATCATTTAATTCTAATCTGAAGGTATTGCCATATCGCACAGGTTTTAATGTTTTTGCGGGATGTTGCGCTCCTTCGTTTACAATAGCTGGTTCATTGTATTCACTAATACTCATTTCAACATCGCCTGATAACTCTTTACTGTCAAATTCAGGCCAGGCTGCATGTTCAACACCAAAGTCAAACATTATATCTACATCCGAACGAATAAGCCATTCATTGTTTATAACCGACGCTGCTGAAGATGGAAAAGTTTGCGCTGTTATAGGTTTCGCTACAAAATATTGAAGCGCTTGCGCAGCATCCGTATTTAGCCATTGATAACTAACCAACGGATCCGGAGAAGCAGGATTTTTTTGTGATGAAAAGCTGCCAC
The DNA here is from genome assembly GCA_023391315.1 of Bacteroidota bacterium. Taxonomy (GTDB): domain Bacteria; phylum Bacteroidota; class Bacteroidia; order Chitinophagales; family Chitinophagaceae; genus Parafilimonas. The sequence continues at coordinate 1,781 of JAEWBD010000172.1, forward strand.
CATGCAGTTTTTTATATGGCTCTTTAACCTGTGCTTTTACAACAAAAGAGATTAGAAAAAGCCAAAGCCAAAAGCTTCGTCTTATAAATAGCTTAATAGTTATTTGCACCTGCTTTAATTATTTTATCATGATTGGTAATAATTAAAAGGCTGTTTGAATTAGCAGTGAAAATTTATTATGCAACCATCGCTGCCATGAAAAACCATAGCAGAAGAGAGTGACACAAGGAACGATGAACAGCATTACCAAAGCCGGTTACAGAAAATAAATTAATCAACCCAAACAGCCTGTAATTCCCAAGGGCTAATATTTAATGTCAATAATTTTCACCGGCCCTAATAAGCCCGAAGGTTGCAATTCACTATCGGGCTTGTAAGGATTATAGCTAAGCCATGTTTTACGTTTTTCAACCGGCAACCGCTGATCGCCGATCAACCTGTTTACCCAAGTATTTGCCACCGTAATTTCAAGTGTATTGTTTCCTTTTTTTAATGCGTTGGTTATATCAATAGAATAGGGCGCAACCCAAATACCGCCAACATATTTGTTGTTAACTTTAATTGCTGCTGTTGCTGTAACATTGCCAAGGTCAAGCAATATTTTTTCATGCTGAGCATCATCGCCCTTCCAGTTAAAATTTGTTGTATAAACAGCTTTGCCTGAATAATATTTTATGGAAGAATCTGCGCTTTTGCCCCAGTCAAATAAAGTGTTTGAAACAACAGCTTTTGCAGATCCCCTGAACGCTGTATCAAATTGTATTTTCCATTTATTGGTTAGCGGTGTGGAGAATATAGTATCTGCTTCATTATAATTATTTTTTCGGGAGGTGGTTATTGTTTGTGGTTTGCGAAAAACAATAAATGCACTGCCCGCAGCATCCAATTGCAAAGGCACTTCTGTGGTACCATTATTATTTGTATAATTAGATAAATCACGTTGTGTTCCATCTAATGGGTTCCATAGCTCAGGCTGTTTGCCGGTAACGCGGAATACAGGATTTACCGAAACTTTTTTTGATGACTGGTTTGATAGGAAATATATGTCAGCGCCTGCTTCATGGCGATGGATAAACAGCAATGAATCTTTGGCGCCTCTCGATTGCATATCGGGTTGTATATGCATATCAGCAAGCACCTGTTCTATTGAATATCCATCTATCACTTTTCCCTTTCCATTCGTCCTGTTACATTTGCCACCCTGCGTTGCCGGGCCCCATAAAGTTTGCGCCAGCATTTTCACACTATCATCTGCGAAAGGATAATTTTGAAGGCTTGGCGAATGTTCCGGCCGTGGCCCTAATATCGTTCCACCATCATTTACCAGCTGTTGAATTTTTTTCAATAATTCCGGCCGCATGTTATTTAGCTCAGGCAATACAAGTAATGCATAACTCATTCCATCAGGTAACACAAACCTCCCGTTTTTCACGGAAAGCCGTTTCATAATTACTTCGGCATTTATATAATCAAACGAATAACCTTTTGGCAATGGCGGGTTTTGTACGCCGGTCATCTTTGGTGCGTCTTCACCAATAAAATAGGCAACGTCGGCCACATATTTTCCCTGCTGCAACATCATGTTGCACCTTTTAAGATATTGTGTGAATGGGTGCATTTGAGAAAACCATGTATTGTGGCGATTAAACTCCGTACCAAAACCTGTGTTAACACCAGGCATTGTATCGTTTGGTTCCAGGAAATAAACATGCAACAAAGTATTATTGATGCCATCGCAGAAAAAGCGGTCGCCACGTTGTTTAAGCAATGCGGGGTAACGTGCATACGTTTGCCCGCCTGCAGTAAACGATTCAGCCGAAACTTTTGTTTTGCCGTAAATGTGCGCCGATGAAGAAGCTGCTTTGTTTTCTATATTGCCTAAATAACCTTCCGTCCAAAACTCACCGCCCACTTCATCACTCTGGCCGCCATATTGCAAAAATTCTCCCGGGAAACCCCAGTGACCGTAATTCTCAAGCCATGTTGTTAATCCGTATTGATGGCTTACATCACGCAAACCACCCACATAATCATACGCAATTTTATCGGCCACCAATCTTCTTACATCCCACAAAAAACGATCGGCTACATCTTCGCTGCCCACTACCTTCCCTTCCATCACCGGTAAATAAGGCAATGGGTCATAACCATATTGCTGTATAAAATCCTGCCTGAAGCTATCGGTCCAGTTCTGGCCACCGGTTTCATAGCTGTCTTGCACCACAACCTTAAAAGCTTTACGATCTTCAGGTGGAATGCGCTTTAAAATTTCACCTATATAGGCATCGAAGTGTGCGGCCACATGCGCTTTGCTCATCTTATCCACTTCAAGGCCGGTGCCTTCGGGCGAAGCGGGTGTATTGGTAACGTTGGTGGGTGTCATCCCCACACGGGAAATAATCCATTCACCGGCAGGCGCATCCCAGTCAAGCATTCCGCCGGGTTGCACTTTATCACTAATATCAATTACTTTATTTTGATGAATTATGAGCGATGTATCATTTACAGCGGCTTGTTGTGGCCACAAATAAGCATCCCACAAAGGGTGCGGTGTTTGCCACATTTTTGCCAGTGTTTTTTCTTTATAATTTTCAACAACCGGCACACCTGACAAAACAATACGCTTGAAAGCCGCATTTTTTGAAGTGTTGGTAAATACCAGCTTAAAACTATCGCTATTGGTTTGTTCAAAACTTTGGGTAACGGCGGCATAAGGATCGAAACCAACATTTAACTGGCTGTTGGTGCGGTTTACTTCAAAAGACTTCAACAATACATAATTGCCTTCGTTGTTTTTATAATAAAGGACAGCTTTTGTAAAGATGTCGTGGTCATCGGGATACAACATTAAACTCCTTACTGTTGTTTTACTGGCAGATGAAAAATAAATAACAGAATCCTGTTCAACCATTATCTTATTATTGGCCGAATAATATTGCTTTGATGGCGTAATGGAATCGCTTGCTATGTACGGATAAGCAATAACAAACTTATCCTGGAAAGTATCTTTAGGTTGACGAAGCTGAAGATGAATGTGCGTACCGCCCTTTACTAAAGTATCAGCAAAAGCAAGATAGCGCATAGCTTGTTCGGGCTTAACCCAGGGCCCGCCGGATTGCGACCAGCCCGGGCCATTAAAGATGCCGATCTCAATATTTAAATCACCGGCTGTTTTTAAGGCAGTATGCAACGCATCCCACCATTCCGGCGTAAAAATTTTTACTTTTCCATAGGGCGTTTCAGATGGGTTCATTGCAATGTTGCCGATGAAAGCACGGTTAATGCCAGCCTGCTTCATGGCGTGCAAATCTTTTATAATTCCTTCTTTTGAAATATTGTCAGATAACCAATACCAGTAAACGCTTGTTTGAATTGAATCGGGAATATTAGTAAAAATTCTTCCGCTCGTTTCCATTGAATTTTGCTGTGCTGAAACTTTACAAACTGATACAGTCAATACTAAACAAAAACTTAGTAATATCCTGCTCATCTTTCTAAACATATTCACTATTTAAAAGGTCAATGCTAAACTTGTTTATTCAATATTTATTAACTGATTTTATTAGATTAATACCTCCCTGTAGCTATCAAATAGTTGCATCTTTTCAATTATCAATATTGCATTCAAACTCATAGTCACCTTCGTTAACAGTTAACACATTTCGTTGGCCTTCCTGCACATGTAATTTAACACCGCGTATATCTGCGACGGTTTTCCCATTTATTTTGATTGATTGATTTTGCGTTGCAGGCAAATAAACATTTGCGCTCGTTCCTTTGGGTACGCTTAATTTTAAAATGAAATGATTATCTCCAGTTCGTTGCCAGAATACCGAAATGTTACCGGCAGCGCTTGCTACATTTCCTTTAGCCCACATTAAATCGCCTATAAAAGGTTTTACAGAAAATGTTTTCCAGCTATAGGCTGCAGGTTCTACTCCAAGTACTTTTTGGGAAAGCAGTGCCGTTGGTCCTGAAGACCAGGCGTGCGAAGTTGAGCCCCATGGCAAATTCCATCCTTCATGCCATGCTCCGTTAAATGATGAAAGGCGGGTTTGAGCGCCCCAGTTTTTCCGCATGTAATTAAGCGCCCACTGTCCGTATCCTTCATTAAATATTGATTTTAAAGTCCAGTAAGCAAAAGATTCTTCGCTTGCCTTACCGCTATCCATAATTAATCTGCTTATTGAAGCTTTTTTACTGCTGTCGGCTAGTCCATAAGTTAATGCATAAACCTGTGTTTGCTGTCCAATCTTAGTGCCTTCATAACTATCTAAGTAGGCCAATGCCTTTTCAGACCAAAGCTCTTTATTAATATTTTCCTTCAACGTTGCTGCCTGTTTTTTCCATTTAGCTGCCTGTAAAGTATCATTATTAAAGTCTGTCGCAATTGCTGCTGCTGTATTTAATGCGCCATAGTATAAACAGTTAAGCGCAGTTACAATATTTTTCTTTTCTATATAATAAGTATCAGGCCAGTCGAGCACAATCCATCCGGGAAGGTTAGCCAGTAAGCCGGTTTTTTTATCAATAAATGGCTGATAATAATCCATTGCCTTTTTTAAATTTGGATATAAGCCTTCAATCAATTTATCCTTTCCGAAATACATAAAATATTCATGCATCATCAATACCCATTCCAACTGGTAATCGGCCAAATAAGTGGAACTGCCGGGTTGCATAAAATAATCAGTAGGGTAGCGGCTTCTTACAGCCCCATCGCTGCGCCAGCGCTGCGATTCAGCGCCAGATAAAATGTTGTAGGCCGATAATAATCCCGAACTTTTACCAAAAGCATAATATCCATATATCTGCATATAACGGGAATCACCGGCAATGTATTGAGTGTGCTCACGCCAGGGATCCTGGTACGTATCAATTGAATTAAGCTGCATAGTATACCTGCCAATATTCCATAACTTATTTAATAAAGTATCGGAACATTCAAAAGAACCATTCAGCTCGTAATTATAATAAGAAAACTCTGCGCTTACATTTTGTATCTCTATACCGGATTTTCTTTCAATAGAAAAGTACCGGAAGCCCATCCATGTAAATGGCTGCCAGCTTTGAATTCCTTTTTTGGTTATGTATTTGTTGGAATGGTCGCCGCTGGCGCGGATTAAAGGAACTCTATTACTATCTAATCGCTCACTTGTGCCTGTTTCAAATTCAATTCCTTCCTGTGAAGCATTGATAGTGAATTGCGGGTAGCCAACAATATCTTTTCCAAAATCATAAATTATTAAGCTATCGTTTTGCCAGGTGCGAACAGGTTTTACAATTTTACGAAGAAGTTGCGGGCGCTCCGTCACTACAATATTATTCCATGGTGCAACGGGTGGTTTACCTATAACTGTTGCATTTTGCCATGATGCATCATTAAAAGAAACATTTTGCCAGCCTTCAGGCCAGCGCCGGGCATCAAAATCTTCGATAAATCCAATAAGGTGCGCATTCGGTTCCCTGAAATTTGACTGCGTATTCCAGGCTTTGGCATGCGTAACTTTCCAACTGGCATCACTTAGTAAATCAACTGACTTATTTTGGGAATATTGAAGTTTTGCCTGGAAGAAAAAACCACCTCTTGCATTCATCTGAGAATGTAATCCAACACCAAAATTTTGCACAATGGCTGTTATACAATTTTCTCCTTTTTTCAAGTAGCTTGAAATGTTGAATTTGTCGTAACACTGAAATTGCGGGTCGCAATTCATGGGGCAACGTTCCAGTAATTTTCCATTGATATACACATCTGCATAAGCGTAAGCAGAAATATAGGTATCTGCCTTTTGAGGCAGTGCATCTAACCTGAATGTTTTTCGAACTAACAAGTAGTAATTTTTCGGATTCGCTTCCCCTGAATCCCAAATCCAATTGGCAAGGGATTGTACGCCGTCTAAGGTTGACGAAGGTTCGGATATATACGATTGTTTTCCCCAGGCGTAATTATATTGCGAAGTTTGAGCGTTAAGATTTAGCGTAAGTATAATACCTACTATCACCGCTGCAATACAAATTGATTTCATCCGTCTTTCATTATTCGTCATATTTATATTATTTATCAGCTACACTTTCTTCAAACATCGTTTTCAGCAATTTTTTTATGTGTAGATTAATATCCCATTGATTGGCTAATGGCTCGTTATCAGCAAGGCCTGTCCACATATAAGGCGGCGGCCCAAACTCCGGTGTGAATGTTATTAAACCTTCGTTTTTTGCTTTTTTATTTTCAATCATTTTTTGCCACCATTTTTTGAAATGATCCAATGCTTCCTGCCATTGCGGCAATCTTGGGTCTGGCACCTGGGGGCCTTCTATGAAACCAACCCGCGCATGTACATGCGCTGTACGGTTAATAGCCTGCTGAAGTATGTTTTCAAAATTCTCAAGATAACTTTCTGTAACGCATACCCAGTGCGACAAATCGGCCGTTATTTTCATTGATGGGCGCAGCTTAAATAATTCAGCTGCATTGCCGGGACAAAAACCAATTCTTCCGCGGTGCGTTTCATGCGCTACGGTAATATTATTTTTTGCTGAAAAATTTTCTGCAACATCAATCACTGCAAGTTGCTCATCGATGGTAAAAAAATCCCTTCCTGAATGTGAATTGATCAGCAGTGGCTCACACTCCAAAGCCATATTTAGATAGTATTCAAAGCTTTTACAAAATGCCTGTATGTTATTACCGGTTGCCTGGTGCTGATGGCTTACAATGCTTAATTTAAATTGCTTGATTAACTGTATAAATTTTTTTCTTTCAGCTTTACTTTCAGGCATCCATGTATCAACGCCATCATAACCTGCGTTCTTTACTTTTTCTAAAAAAACATCGGCTGGCAAATGTTCATACCCCCACTGTGTGCAAAGAATTTTTAGATCCATTCTTATTAATATGACTGTTCATTAGCAATCGTTATTTCGCTCGCTTTACCGGAAACGGGGCATTCAAACATGATGCTGCCGTTATTATTTGGTTTCACTTTTTTAAGCAACTTATTATTTATTAGGATTGAGTAGTTTTTATTGATATTAAGATGAGCAATATTATATTTTATGATTGAAGCGGATGTTGTAGTTGCTTGTGTCCAGTCACATTTGTCAACGCTCCAGTTTTTGATGTTAATAGAAAGACGGTTGTTTGAAGCAACAGTTGCTTTCAAAGACGCATTTTCGTCATCGCCATTAAAAAAATACAATGAATCACTTTGGCTATAAAATCCAAAATCATTTGTGGATGTAATTGTGAACCGGCCATCAGATACAGCATATTGATTCATATTAAGTTTAATGTGCAGCAGCTTATTGCGATACCGGTAATTTAATTGTGTCCCATCCAATGCCGTGGTTAAATGCGGGTTAAGATAGAAACGGTTATATTTTGGATTGATGCCATAAACTGCCTGGTATAGCCCCACAATAGAAAGGCTGTTGCCGGAAAGAATATCATCACCAAGGCCATCCTGCTTTAATCGCCCATAGCGCTGAAAAGCAAGGCCATCTTTTGCATACTGATCCAATACATTCTTTACATATTTAACTGCCAGTTCAGGTTTGTAAGATGCATAAGCCTTTACACCCAATGCACCCCAGGATAAAAAGATATCGCCGTTTTCATAATTGGGAAAGGGAAACTGCCAATCGTTGCCTTCACCCGGCGCATAAGAATACAAACACAAAGGCCAGAAAAATAATTTTTCTTTCTGCATTTGTGTTTCTATACCATCAAGAATTAATTTCTTTCTCGCTTCCTCATCGCAAATACCATATCCGATTGCCATAAAATTTACAGGCACAACCATATTGCGGCCGTGCAGTGAACCATCTTTATCACGCCAGTGTATATAACATTTGTTTGCTTCATCCCAAAAGCCACCTTCATTTGTTGTCTTATTAAAACTCGTTTTTAATTTTTCAGCAAATGCTTTGTAGTAATTTTCTTTTGCAGCATTGCCCAATTGCTTTTCAATATTGGCCCATAGCATTAATGCATGATATAGTTTGGCATTTACAAAAGCATTTTCATACGCTGCCCAAATAATATCAATCCAGTCGCTGCCTCTTTTTTGCGCGGTGCTGTCTGTCATCATTTCAACAAGGCCATTATTATTGCTGTCTCTTTTTAATATCCAATCCAACGCTTTTTCACAAGATTGCTGATGTGTTCTCACCCAATCTAAATCTCCGTTTTGATCATATAACTCCGAAACATTTGTAACGTAATCAGGATTTGAATCTAAAAGATAGCCCCACTGCGCTTCATAAAAACCTTCATTGTTAAATTGTTGCGGCATGGCATCTTCGTTGGTATACGCCCATCTTGGCCATACACGGCCATCAGGCTTTATAGCATAATCGCGATAAAAATCAAGGCAATCACGATAGCCATCCAGATATGTTGGATCATTTATAGCAAGGCCCATTTGTGCAATGTATTGCTCGTGCAAACATATCGGGCCATAAGGCGTATGCCAGCTATTGCCGCCAAAATGCTGCTTATCAATTACACCAATTCTTGCAATGGTATTTAATACATCACTTACCTG
>JAEWBD010000218.1 GCA_023391315.1 Bacteroidota bacterium
TAAGAAGAGTTTTGGTGGTGTCGGCGGCGGTTACAACCGTGGCGGCGGTGGAGGTGGAAGTCGTGGCGGTGGCGGTTACAACCGTAATCGTGGCGAAGGCGGTGGTTATAACCGTTATTAATCTTTGAAGCAATCTAACTCTGAAATAGGCTTCCTGGAAAACGCTTTAAGAAGTTCCAAAAATTACCCTGGAACTTCTTTTTTTGCTATAAGTCAAGATACTGACTGAGTAAATGCATAGAAAGTCACGATGACTTTTTATTGCCAGTCACCAAAACCACTACTCCTGCAACAGTTACGATTGCGCCGGCATATAAAGGCCAGTTTACAGAATTGTTTTTTTCTTTGTTGATTTCAAGCGGGCCCACGTCGGCAACCTTTTCTTTTGTAGTAAAATTAACGCTGCGAAAAATCATCATTATTATTCCAATAATGATTAATACGATACCTAAACCTTTCATCTTTTCAGTTTTGAATTGTGTATAAATGAAAACTTCAGTGAACTGCAAAAATTATGCATGCCGATAATTACCATTATAATCTTCAAACGGTAATATCGTGAAGCACTATATACAAAAAGAAATAATCATGCCACGTAAACTGGCATGGTACGAAAAGAGATAACCAATGCTTTAAAATTAATCAGCTTCCGACAGTACAGATTTCGCTTTCGACTTTAAAATGGCAGGTTCTTCACAGCAATTTTTCTGAAATAACAATGCTGTCCAAACATGATCCAATGGCACCTGAGAGGTGGCTTCATATTCGCAATCGCTTAAAACCTCCCAGTTTGCATTCCTGTTTAAATCGCTGGCAATTTTGCTCGTAACTTTAGGATAAGCGATCCATAGTTTACTATTTTTATGCAAGGCGGGGAAAACATCACGCAAAATGTTACACAATTGATTACGGTTAACTGCAAAAACCAAAGCAAAATCAATTTTCTTTGATTTTAAAAGTGGCGTAACATTCTTTGCGTAAGATAATTTTGCGAACTGTTTTTCAATTGAAGAAGGGAGACCTTGGATAAGTAAGTTTTTTTCTTCGCTTAATTCCAATTTTTCAAACAGACTGTTAGAGAACATTCGGCAAAAGAAATTTTGTTAAACAATAAAACGGACTGCAAAAGTAAGCTATTTTTTCAGTTATTGCAGTTAAAATTTTGTTTTTAATACATAACATTTAAAAAAAATAATGGTTGATTTTGAACTAAAATGATAATAAAATAACTTTAAAATACTTAATCCAAACCTGAATGTATTTTAGACGCTTGCCCTTTTTAAGATTGTTTGCTGCACTATCTACAGGTATAATTGCAGGATGGTATTTTAAGATTGCGCTGCAATTTATTTTGATCTTTATATGTCTGTCGGTATTACTGTTGATTACATTTCGCTTGTTGCCGGTTTCAAAGAGATTTATGTATGGATGGATAGGAGGCATGCTGTGGCTGATGCTTTTTTGTGGTGTTGGTATGTTCCTCCTGTTCAATAAGAATATCACTAATAATCCAGGCTGGTATGGCAAGCATTATAAAGAAGGTGATAATATAATATTTACAATACTTGAGCCATTACAGGAAAAACCTAATTCTTATAAAGCGCTGGCTGAAATAAATGCTGTATATAATAATTCATGGATCCCGGCAAAAGGAAAAGTGTTGCTCTATTTTAAAAAAGATTCATTGAAGCCCCGGTTGCACTATGGCTCTGAAATTATTTCTAATAAACCTTTGCAGGCAATACGAAACAGCGGCAACCCGGCAGCTTTTAATTATGGCCGTTATTGCCTGTTCCAGGATATAACAGCACAGGTCTTTTTTGCCGCCGGTGACTATCATATTCTTTCATCACGCAATAAAAATGATGTACAGCATTTTTTATTTACAATAAGAGATAAGGCTTTGCAAACACTGCGGCAAAACATTCATTCTCCCAATGAACTGGGCATTGCAGAAGCTTTATTAATTGGTTATCGGAATGATCTTGATAAAGACCTTGTGCAAGCATACAGCAATACCGGCGTTGTGCATATAATTGCCATAAGCGGCCTGCATCTTGCCATGATTTATGCCGGCCTGCTTCGTTTATTTTCATTAATCAAATCATCACGCACCAAAAAATGGCTGGAGCCGGTTGTGGTGCTGGCTGTTATATGGCTGTTCACACTTATTGCTGGCGCTGCACCATCCGTATTAAGGGCTGCCGTTATGTTTACCTTCATCCTGCTTGGGAAAATTATAAGTAAGGATACTAATGTTTATAATACACTTGCTGCTTCTGCCTTTATGCTGTTGCTTATTAATCCTTTTTATTTATGGGATGTTGGGTTTCAATTGTCTTACACTGCAGTGTTTGGGATACTGCTTTTTTTCAAACCGGTAAGAAACCGGCTTTATTTTAAAAATAAAAGCTTAAGATGGGTGTGGGATTTATGTGCTGTTAGTTTATGCGCCCAGGTGTTTACGTTGCCGTTGGTTATTTATCATTTTCACCAGTTGCCTTTATTGTTTTTATTCAGCAACCTGGTTGCTGTTCCGTTATCAAGCCTTGTGCTTGTGGCAGAACTTGCTTTGTTTCTTTTTGCATGGCTGCCGTATATTGATTTATTCATTGGCCAATTAACTGAAGCATTACTATGGCTAATGAATGCCTTTACCATGCACATTGATAAGCTGCCTTTTTCTGTATGGAATGGCCTGCAAATTTCACTTATACAGTTATTGATATTATTTGCCATAACCGCATTGCTTACATGCTGGCTGTTTGGGAGGCATACAAAAAATGCAATAGCGGCATTAGCGTGTATGATGCTGTTTTTTATTCTTCGGGATATAAATATTATTCAGCATAAAACACAGCAAAAACTAATTGTTTATAATATACCAAAACATAAGGCCATAGATTTTATTGCTGGAAACGATTGCCATTTCTTCGGCGATTCAGTCGTGATAAAAGATGCAGTGCTCAGGAATTTTAATATTAAGCCTGCCCGCATAAGAAACAGGCTTTATTCCACCGGAGAAATGATACTGCCTGACATTTCGAACTTCATTATTCAGCTAAACACTTTAAACGTATTAGTGCTTTCGGGACAGGCCCCTGA
>JAEWBD010000224.1 GCA_023391315.1 Bacteroidota bacterium
GCTATGTATCGGCTGCCTATTCTAATACCACTGCTTCTTTACAGGTAACGGTAATACGTGTAAAAAAGAATGTGAGAGATACAGTATGGCAGCAGAGTTTTCAGCCAACAGAATTAAAAGATTACCCGGAAGTGAATAAACCAATTACGCAAAAAATATTAATTCCAAATGTGAATGATGCCAAAGAGCAACTGGAAATTTACTACAACGTTACTTACAACTCTAAGGGCAACATTTTAAACTATTGGAATTATACAACAGTTGGCCGGGGCCAGCAGGATGGTAAACTGGCCATACAGATATAACCCAGCCCCGTGATGAATATAAGCAAACGAGAGCGGCTTTTGCCGCTTTCTTTTATTATATAACCATTAAAGTGTTTATAAGAATACAGGCCTGTATTTTGTACTTCTGAAATTTATGCAGAAATTGTTTACACAGCATTTAACTTTTAAACCTGCCCGTAAAAGCGGCATCATAATAGAGTTATTGTTTTAATAATTTAAGACCATTAAAATTCAGGTGTATGAAATCGTTATCAGAAACATGGTTTGCAGACGGGTACATAGATTTTGAATTGAAAAAATACACGCTGCTCGCTTATTTACAGGAAGTAAATAAATATTTTGATGAGCATAAATTATACCCGCAGCTGGCAGATGTAATATTTCATTACAACAATCTTGTTTCCTTCAGAAAAAACAAAAAGTTTTTACAGGAGCATTTCCCCAAAAAGCTTACGGGGATTCAAATTCAAAAGTTGCAGTTATTGTATGAACAAATGATGGAAGATGATGATGTAATGCAGCAACTGGAAGAAATAATTTTCTATGCAGCACATGAAATGCGGGCAACTATCAGCAACGGCACAGAATTGTATGAAATGATAGAAGATAAACTGAAAATATCACCGGTTGGCATTATTCCGTTGGAGCAACATGAAGGTTATTTTTTTCTCAGCAATAAATTATCAGTTACGAGGGTGTATCAATATCGTTTAAGCATCTATGAAAAACATGATGAAAAATTCCGCAGCATCCGCACAGAATTTATCAATACATGGTACCGCAGTTTTGTAAATACATTCGAACATATAAAAACTGAATTGGTGCGTAACCGTTCGCAACTACCCAATCCCGCTGTTTATGTTATTGAAGCTGATATTAATTTACCTGTTGAAGAAACGCTATTGCCAATTGCAAAGAGAAGTTTGGTAAGATATATTTCAAAGTCCCGGCCATAAGGCAATTACAGCAAGGTTAATAAACTACATTTAAATCTTCAATAAAAAAAGAGGCTTGCAAAATGCAAGCCTCTTTTATATAATTCAATCAGAAATTATTCATTAATAGCAGCAATGCCCGGTAATGTTTTACCCTCAAAAAATTCAAGCATGGCGCCACCACCTGTGGATACGTAGCTCACCTTATCTGCAAAACCAAACTGGTTTACAGCAGCCACGCTATCACCGCCGCCCACCAAAGAAAAAGCGCCGTTTTCTGTGGCTTTAACAACGGCTTCAGCAATCGTTTTGGTGCCATGTTGGAAGCACTCCATTTCAAACACACCCATCGGGCCATTCCATAAAATGGTTTTCGCTTTAAGAATAACTTTTGTAAACATATCGCAGGCCATTGAACCAATATCCAGCCCCATCCATCCATCAGGAATATCAGTGCTTACAGATGAAGATATATCAGCATCATTGGCAAACTTATCAGCAATAATAGAATCGCTTGGCAAATGAATGCAGGCATTTTTTTCTGCTGCTTTCGCCATTATTTCTTTAGCAGTATCAAGGCGGTCTGCTTCACATAAAGAAGCGCCTATTTTGCCACCTTCCGCTTTAAAAAATGTATAGGCCATGCCGCCGCCGATTATAATATCATCAGCCTTCTCTAAAAGGTTCTCAAGAATTAATATTTTATCGCTCACTTTAGCACCCCCGATAATGGCCACAAACGGTTTTTCAGCGCTGTGCAAAACCTTTTGAGCCGAAGCAACCTCGCTTTCCATCAGCAAGCCAAACATGCGTTTATCTTTCGGGAAGAATTTTGCAATAACGGCCGTTGAAGCGTGTGCCCTGTGCGCCGTTCCAAAAGCATCATTCACATATACGTCACCCAGCTTTGAAAGCTTTTCAGCAAAAGCTTCATCGCCTTTTTCTTCCTGTTTGTAAAAACGCAGGTTTTCAAGCAGCAGTACATCGCCGGGTTTTAACGCAGCCGCCTTCTGTTGAGCATCTTCACCAATACAATCATCGGCAAATTGTATTTGTTTGCCATCAAGCAACTTGCTTAAATGGTTTACAAGATGTTTTAGGGAAAACTTATCTTCCGGGCCTTCTTTTGGCCTGCCGAGATGGCTCATTAAAATTACGCTGCCGCCATCATTCAATATTTTTTTGATAGTAGGAATGGCGGCTTTCATTCTTGTATCGTCTTTTATTTCCAGCGTTTGTTTGTCAAGCGGAACGTTAAAATCAACGCGGATTAGTGCGCGCTGGCCTGCAAAATTGTAATCAGAGAATTTGCTCATTGTTGTTGTAATTATTGTTATAAAGCAATGCGGCGAAAATACTTAAGAAATACCAGCAATAAACAAACCACAAACAATTAATAAGCTCTCTTTTATTCAAAGTACACCGGTTCACTTGTTTACGGGTTGATGCTATCAAATTAAAAATCCCTTGCATTTCAACTTATCAGCTATTCAGTCAATCAACCGGCATTTATACGTCTTTTAAGGATTTTTTTACAGCCTGATACTTTTATATTCGCACCAGCATGCAACGGAAACAAAACAAAAAATGGTGGTTCAGGCCTTTACTATTGTTGTTCGTTGTTATACTGCTGCATACACTTGCATTGTGGCCCTGGTTTATTGAAAATGTTTACAGCGCTTATATCTATCCATCCATAGCCTATATATTGAGACTGCTTACCGGCTGGATCCCTTTCAGTATTGGTGATGTATTGTACGGCCTTGCCATTATCTGGATCATTTTTAAAACAGTTAAGTTTTTTAAACATAAGCCAACATGGAGAAAGTTTGCCCTTGCCGGTCGCAATTTTACGGTTAAGTGTTTGTGGGTATATATCATATTTTTACTGCTATGGGCACTTAATTATTATCGTTATGGCATTGGGTATAAAATGCACCTTTTTCCCGACAGGTACAGCACGGAGGATTTAAGAATTGTTACAGCCCGGATAAGAGATGACCTGAATGCAAACAGGAAACTAATGGACAGCCTGCACTTAGATTACGGTGACAGTAAAAACATTTTTAAACAGGCAGCGGGTTTATATGATGCGGCAAAAACAACGCATCCTTATTTAAGTTATCCAAACCATTCCGTTAAAAAAATGCTTGCGGGTGATGTTGGCAGCTATGGCGGGTTTCTTGGTTACTATAATCCTTTCACGGGTGAGGCACAGGTAAATGCAAAAATGCCAACGTTTGTTATACCATTTACAACCTGCCATGAAATTGGCCACCAGCTTGGTTTTGCCAGTGAAAGCGAGGCAAGCTTTGCAGGCTTTCTGGCAGTAAAATCGGGCAATTTACCGCAGTTTAATTACTCTGCTTATTTTGATATGTTCCTGTATGCCAACAGCGAATTATTTAGCCGGGATTCTGTTGCAGCCAAACAAAATGCACAACAGCTCGACACATTGGTAAAAAAGGATTTGAATGAATACAAACAATATTTAAAAGATTACCGCAACCCGCTTGAGCCATTGCTTGCAAAACTTTATGGCAATTATTTAAAAGTGCATAATCAGCCAAAAGGCATTGAGAGTTATGATGAGGTTGTAGCCTGGCTTATTGCTTACTATAAGAAATATGGAAGGTTATAAGGCCATCCGTACAAGTTCTCTCTTTCAATTAGAACCAATGGATTTAAGGGAAATATTTATAAATTTCTTTTCGGTGTAATACCCGTTTTAATTCAACCCTATTTCCAGATCTGTATATTCCCATCCTGTAATCGCCAAATCTTATTTTGTAAAAATTCTTATGCCCCATCATTTTTTCCGCAAAGCCGATTTCTTCCACTGAACTTACAAGCTGCAAGTCTTCAAAAACAAAATGCTCTATCTCTTTCCTTCGCTTAGCGGGAAAAACTTTTGCCAAATCTTTAAGGAATGTTTTGGTAAAAACAACCTCCACACTATTTCTTTTTCAACTTTTTATAGTATGCTTTTGCTTCATTCAATGTAAGCTTTTCTTCACTATCTGTCTCTTTCATGTATTGGGTTAATGCGTAATCTTCAAGTACCTCTTCAAGACGTTTAAAAACTTTAATGTCTAACTGAACGGCAACAGGTTGTTGCTGTTTGTTAATGATATATTTTTCATTAAGGTCTAACATAAATTAAAAGTATAAATATTTTTTCGCACAAAAAAAGTTGGCCTTTGCAGTATAAGGTAATTCGGTTAAATCTACACCCGCACATAAATCTTTTTCTTATCCAACACATAACCTATCAGCCAGCAATACAACATAAAGCAGATTGCAAATAACAATGAGCCTATGTAAGCGCCGCTATAAGCAAAAATGTTATGATAAATCCATCTGAATAAATTAGTATCTCCGGCCGGGATCATGTACAGGATTATAACAGACAATTCTGAAAGCATATAAATAAACAACGGGTTCTTCCCAAACACTTCAAAGAAATAAACGCCCGTTCTTTTATTTAAGAAATCAACATAATACATAATGCAGGCAAGCAGCATGCAATCAAGTCCAACGGTATGCAGTACAAAACTGCTCGTCCATATTTTTTTGTTGATGGGAAAACCATAGTTCCACCAAAAAGCAATTACGAAAATGATAAAACCCGCCATCAATAATTTTGCAAGGCCTTCATAACTCTTGCCATGCTGCTGCACATATTTACCAACAAGATAACCACCCACCACATTGCCAATACTCGGAAACGTACTTAGTAAACCTTCGGGATCAAATGGAAAGCCTTCGCCCCTGTATAAATGATGTTCCCCAATAAGCCAGGTATCCAAATGCAAAACAGCATTGGTATGCACGTCAAGCGGATCTGCGCCGCTGCCAAAATAAACCATCACCGGCCAGTATAAAAGAAGTATAAGAATAGTGATAACAACTGTAGTTCTCGTTCCTAAAAAATATAACATCAGCGAAGCAAAACAGTAAGCCAGCGCTATGCGTTGAAGCACGCCAAATATCCTTGTATCGGCAATGGGTGATAATATAAGATGATGCTGATCGTTATACTCAAAAAAGGGAAACCAGTATAACAGATAGCCGCATAAAAAAATGATAAGTGTGCGTTTAAAAATTTTGCCAAGCACTGCACCGGTAGTCATTTCACTCCAGCGGCGCATAACAAAACTCATGGCATTGCCCACCGCAAACATAAAAGACGGAAATACAAGGTCTGTGGGCGTGAAACCGTTCCAGTGCGCATGTTCAAGCGGTGCAAAAGTAGTTGCGCCGTTGCCCGGCGTGTTCACAATAATCATCAGGCAAATGGTCATGCCCCTGAAAACATCCAGCGCAAGGAAACGCTGTTTCGCAATTGGTTGCATCTAAATAAGCATTAATTGGTAATGAATAAAGCAGCAGGAATATTACTGCGTTAAAGATAGTTGTTTGACAACATCAACAATTATTTTAAAAGAATTTTTTAAAGATATTGATAAGAATAGTAAGCACAATGCTGATGATGACCATGGTAACAACAGGAAAATAAAAACGGAAATTTTCTCTTTCAATGCGAATATCGCCGGGCAGTTTCCCAAGCCAGTTCAGCTTATCGTAAAAGAAATAAACAAGCACGCCAATGATCACGATTATAATGCCTGCAACAATTATCCATTTACCTGTTTGCGGATTCATAATACAAAGTTCAGTTATTCATTTATAAATTTACCCATGTTAAAGCTTCCTTATGTTTAAAAAGAAATGGTTTAAAATCCTGCTTATTGTTTTTATAATTCTTGTAATCGCTTACCAGTTTGGCCCGCATCCTGCAACGCCGGTTTATTCAAAAACATTGCCGGCAGTTCCATCTGATACCGCAGCACTTGAACAATATATTACCAGCAATGAAGCACAGCATACAATTAAACCCGGTAATGAAGCAAGGATTGTTTGGTTTGATCCGGCCAAAACAAAAACAGCATATGCCATTGTTTACCTGCATGGTTTTTCTGCCAGCCAGGAAGAAGGCCGGCCCATCCATACCAATATTGCAAAAGAATTCGGCTGCAATTTATATTTAAGCCGTTTGGCAGGGCATGGCCTTGATACAACACAACCCATGATAAACCTCACGCCTGAAAAATTATGGGAAAGCGCCAAGCAGGCTTTGGAAATAGGCAGGCAGTTAGGCAACAAAGTAATTTTGATGAGCACTTCCACCGGTGGCACGCTGGCTTTAAAATTAGCCGCCGATTATCCAAACGATGTGTATGCGCTGGTAATGATGTCGCCTAATGTTGCCATCTTCGACAGCCGTTCTTTTCTTCTAAACAATCACTGGGGTTTGCAGATTGCACGTGCATTAACGGGCAGCCATTATGTAACGGCAAAAGATACAAGCGCTGTTTATAAACAATACTGGTACCAGCAATATCCGTTGGAAGCAGCAACGCAATTGCAGGAGATGATTGAAACCACCATGCATAAATCAACTTTTGAAAAAGTAAAACAGCCTGTGTTAATGCTGTATTATTACAAGGATGCTGTGCACCAGGATAGTGTTGTAAGCGTGCCCGCCATGCTGAAGATGTTTGATGAATTAGGCTCTGATAAGAAAATAAAAGTGCCAATGCCGAATGTGGGCAACCATGTAATGGGCAGTTATATAAAATCGAAAGATTTACTGGATGTGCAGCAGGTGATTGAAAAATTTATGGAAGGCACGCTGGGGATGAAGAAGGTGGAGGAATGAATATAGAAAAGGTACAAGTACGCCAGGCACAAATCGAATGCGCTGCTACTTGCCCCAGGTGAAGGTGCAAGTAGCAGCGCAGACAGCAATACTACTTATACTTTCGCTAGTAGGGAGCAAAATATCAAATGCCAATTACTATTTTCATTTTAAAAATTATTAGATTAGCCTTCCGCTATAATTCGATTAAGTAAATGGAAATAACTTCTTTAATCATAACCACTATAAAAACAATTGTTGGAACTGTTTTCCCGCCTGTAAAGGCAAAATATTTTAATCAACCGAAATTATATTTCATATTAAATTATTCAGGCGGCTCAAGGTCTCCAGGTCCAATTTCACCAAACAATAATTTTGAAAAAAATGAATATGGAAATTTATTTGTTGATGCTATGTCTGCAAAACGACTTGATAAATTAATGTGGAGATATAAGTTAATTATAAGAAATAATAGTGAATATACTGCTTATCATTTGAAACTTCTAAGTCCAATAGTTAATATCCATACAGAGCTGGATCCAAAAATAGATTATTTAAAACCTCTATTACCAAATTCAGAAATCTCACATACTATAACATTTTTTGATACCATTGTGGGACAGGAGAAGAAACATATAATGCGAGTAGACAGCCGCCTTCGAGCCTCCTAAATTCGAAATTTGTATTAGAATATACAAACGTAAAAGGAACAAAATTTTATACTGTGTACCAATATGAGAAAAACATTTCTGACGGTAATTTATTTTTTAGAAAATTGAAAGAAAAAGCTTAAAAAACAGGTACCATCAATAGTGTAGAATGGCAATTATTTGGCGCAGCTTTCAATATGTCAAGATTCAAGCAAATCTCCGATTTGCAATTCAACCGTATTAGAATATTGGTTGTCCAGCATCGTTCGCTTGGGTGATGTAAGACACTAAAGCAATAATTAGGGCGCATTTCATATTTCTTTAATTTTAGTAAACATCGTGTAATGAGCAATCTCAAACAATTTATAAGCAATTTATTTAAGAGCAAGCCAAAGCTAACTAATGAAGAGCCAGGAGAATTGTATCAAGCTTGGACAGCTTATGAAAAAGCAAATGAGCTATTTGACTCTAAACTACCCGAAGAAGCTTTGCAGTATTACGACATGGCAATACACCCCTTGCTTAAAGAAGCATACTGTCATAGAGCATTTTGCTTGCAAGCATTAAATTATCATTATGATGCTATTGAGGATTTTAATAAAGCCATTATAGCGTTTGAATCTGATGCCAATTTATATTATGGAAGAGCTTGTTCATACATGGCATTGGACGAGTATGAAATAGCTGAACCAGATTTGAAAATGGCAATAAGATTATCTCAACAGGATACAGAATTAAATCGTCATAGAAATAAATTAGCAAAATCAATGAATTGGAGTTCTGCAGTTAGTATATATATAGCTGGTTTAAAGGATTGCTTACAAATGATTTCTTTGTTTAGTGATAATCCTGAAGTAAAAGAAAAAATGAAAGAAAAGTTAGAAGTAAAAAGAAGATAAATCCCTCAGTTCGGCGTAGAATATGTAATTGCTTGGCGTAGTCCCCAGTTCAGTGAAACGTTCGGGTGTCTCGGCGAAGTTTGCAACTTCGCCGCTTCTATTTTAAAGTTTGCAACTTTTATTAAGCAATGCAATAAACGAAGTTTTTAAACTTCAGTATAACACAAGCGAAGTTGCAAACTTCGCTTAGCCTTCAAACAATCTTTCCCGCAACCTCTTTTTTGCTGTTCTCAAAAATTAATTACATTTAGTGTGATAAAAAACCATTTTTCCCACTCTTAAAATCAATCACTATGCCTTCAGGAAATTTAAATGTGCTTCCTATTCCGGATGAAGTAATTACCAACGTAAACAACCTGTTACAGCAAATTGAAGCGGCCCTGCAGCCTTACATTGTTACGCTTACTGATGAGGAGCGCAAAACAATAGCCAAGGTGAGCGACAAAACCGTTGCCTTTGTAACCAAGGTAAACGATTACAGCACCACCAACCCGCAGTTTGTGCCCGCATTTATGAGCGCAGGAGACCTCGCCACCGATGTGGAAAATTACCAAAAGCTGAACCCCGTTTTACGCATGGTGCAGCAGATTGCCGACCAGGTAAGCGATACCGCAATGGTTGCCGGCAGCGAAGCGTATATAGCATCGCTTATGTATTACGGTTCTGTAAAGTCGGCCGATAAAAACAAGGTGGCCGATGCGCGGGCCATTTATGAAGACTTAAGCAAGCGTTTTCCCGGCAGGCCGAAAAAAGAAAAGCCTTTAACAGTTTAAAATGTAAAAAATACCGCCGGTAAGGCGGTTTTTTATTGCACGAATAACCAAAAAACAGGCTTTTATAGCTTCTTAAGTACTTTTTAGTACTTCGCCGGTACAAAAAAGTACTTACAGGGTACCTTTTAGTGCTTCTTTTATATTTTTTAGTATTTCCGCTATACTTTCTTCTGTGAAATAAGGCGTAAAAGGTGGTGAATAAGTACAAAAAAAATCTACAGCAGCAGTAAAAGGTAGTGATTCATTGCTTTTTCGTATGAAATAAGGTGTAACTGGTTGTAAACAAGTACAAAAAGAACCAGGCAAGCCTGGAGAGGCCAATGTAAACCAAAAAATCCCCAGCTCAGTGAAGTGTTCGGGTGTCTCGGCGAGGTTTGCAACTTCGCCGCTTCTATTTTAAAGTTTGCAACTTTTATTAGCAGTAAGCAATGCAATAAACGAAGTTTTTAAACTTCAGTATAACACAAGCGAAATTGCAAACTTCGCTTAGCCTTCAAACAATATTTCTTTCCTTATTGTTTTTAAAAATTGAAATCTCTTAGCTTTCAACCAGCCTGAATTTCAGGAGATGTCTCGTTTCCCCGGCATGACGATGCAAGTCCCTGTTCAATTCGCAAACATCTTCATCATTAAAATGCTTATCCCGAACTCATGTTATATCCTTATGGTTGTTTTCAAAAACTTTCAACGCATCGTACACTTAGGTGAGATGATGCCGGGCAATCGAAATCTATATAAAAAATTACCCCGCAAAAATGCGGGGCAACCTAACAAAACTTATATAAAACCAGTTTTCTAAATATCAATCTTCGCATACCGGGCATGGCTTTCAATAAAGCTGCGGCGCGGCGCCACTTCATCACCCATCAGCATGCTGAATACTTCATCGGCATTGGCCAGGCTTTCAATGGTTACTTTTTTTAAAGTGCGTCTTGCAGGATCCATGGTTGTTTCCCATAACTGCTCTGCATTCATTTCACCCAAACCTTTGTAGCGCTGTACATGCACACTATCTTCTTTGCCGTTGCTTAATTTCTCCACCCATATTTTCCGCTGCTCTTCATCAAAAGCATATTCCTGCTCTTTTCCTTTTTTAACAAGATAAAGCGGCGGCTGGGCAATATAAACGTAACCCTGCTCCACCAGTTCTTTCATATAACGGAAAATAAATGTGAGGATCAACGTTGCAATATGGGAGCCATCCACATCGGCATCGGTCATAATAATGAGTTTATGATAGCGAAGCTTCGCCAGGTTCAACGCTTTAGGGTCTTCCGGCGTGCCAATGGTTACACCCATTGCCGTAAAGATGTTGCGTATTTCCTCGTTCTCATAAATCTTATGCTCCATGGCTTTTTCCACGTTTAATATCTTGCCGCGCAAAGGCAAAATTGCCTGGAAGGTTCTGTCGCGGCCCTGCTTGGCTGTGCCGCCGGCACTGTCGCCCTCCACGAGGTAAAGCTCACATTTTTCAGGATCACGGCTGCTGCAATCGGCCAGTTTGCCCGGTAATCCACTACCGCTTAAAACCGTTTTACGCTGCACCAGTTCACGGGCTTTACGGGCAGCCACACGGGCCTGCGCCGCTAATATAACTTTGCTCACAATATTTTTGGCTTCCCTCGGGTTTTCTTCAAGATAAGCCTCCAGCGCCCTTGCTACCGTTGTTTGAACAATGCCGCTTACTTCGCTGTTGCCCAGCTTGGTTTTAGTCTGGCCTTCAAACTGAGGTTCCGGTACTTTTACAGAAACGATAGCGCTTAAGCCTTCGCGAAAATCATCGCTTTCCACTTCCACTTTTGCCTTTTCAAACAAACCGTTCTTATCGCCGTAGGTTTTAAACACGCGGGTTATAGCTGTACGAAAACCCGAAACGTGCGTTCCCCCTTCAATGGTATTTATGTTGTTTACATAAGAAAAGATATGTTCTTTAAAATCGTCGTTGTAAGTAAGCGCCACATCCACCGCCACATTACTGGCTTCATCAAAACCTTCCACATACAATGTTTTTGGCAAAAGTGAATTGCGTTTGCCATTGCGGTCGAGCATTTCCACAAACTCCACAATGCCGCCTTCGCTGTAAAAAGTTTTTGAATACGTGTTGCCATTCTCATCGCGTTCGCGCAGGTCATTTAAAACAATATTGATGCGTTTATTCAAATAACCTAATTCCCGCAGGCGGCCTTCCAGGATATCCCTGTTATAAACAGTAGCCTGAAAAATAGTTCCATCAGGCCAGAAATGAGTGCGTGTACCCGTTTTATCCGATTCGCCAATTTCTCTTACGGCATATTGAGGAATACCGGTATGATATTCCTGTTCGTATATTTTACCATTCCTTTCAACGGTAACATGCAGTTTGGTACTTAAAGCGTTTACACAGCTTACCCCCACGCCGTGCAAACCGCCCGAAACCTTATAAGTGTCTTTATTGAATTTACCACCCGCGTGCAATACCGTCATTACCACTTCAAGCGCACTGCGTTTTTCCTTGGCCATAATGCCTGTGGGAATACCGCGGCCATCATCCTGCACGCTTATGCTGTTATCTTCATGTATGGTTACAATAATATTCTTACAATAACCGGCGAGGGC
>JAEWBD010000274.1 GCA_023391315.1 Bacteroidota bacterium
ACGCGGTATAATGCCTGTTCCTGTTCGAGCGTTAAATTGTAAAAAGGCATATCGAGCCGGTAAAAAGGAAAGAAGATATGACTGTTTACGCCTGGCGGAATCACATGAAATTTTCCCAAAGCTTTATTATCATAAAGCTTGTACTGGTCTTCAATAATATAGTTAGTACTTGTAATAATGGCATCGGCAGTTTCAAGGTATTTTTCTTCTTCTTTGATGCGCCGCTGCATGTTAAACTTCTCATTAATCTTTTCCTCTGTCATGCCCTGTTGCAGCAGAATATTTTTTTTGTTGCGGCCAAGTGAATGGGCGGTTGCAAAAAAAGGTATACCAAATACTTCACTCAACTGGCCGGCTATATAAATGCCATCAGCATAATGGCCGTGCACCACATCGGGCATATCTTTTTCATGCTCTATAAATTGAATGGTCCGGTCAACAAATTCATCCAAATGATCCCATAGCGATTCCTTCTGCCGGTAATTATTGCCGCCACATGTAATGCGAACAATACGGGCTTTATCATTTACCATTTCAATATCTTTTCCATAATCAGGAGCAACCCTTTTATCAATAATCTTTCTTGTAAATAGGTCTGCTTTTCTTACCTGAGGATGTTGTGATAAAGTTTCCAGAAGTTCCAATACGTACTTCACCTGCCCTCCGGTGTCTTTATCTCTTCCTATCTCTGGTTCATGATACCGGATTAACCCATGTGGGCTGAATAACTGTATGTAATATTCTTTCATGTAAGCTTCAAAAGTAACTAATCCTCATAAAATTAGATATTTGTGATAATTCAAAAGGTTGCAAAACAGATTATATGTATTCAGGCTCTGGTTTTAATGAATGGGAAATTGGCGATATAACGGTACTGATCCACAATGGCGTTTATCATTTATTTCATCTTATTATACCTAATCACGATTATATAGCACATGCTGTTTCAAAAGATGGCATGTCGTGGCGGCGCACAAAGAATGCCTTGTTTGTAGGCGATCCCGGCGATTGGGATGATGATATGTTATGGACGATGGATGTGCGTGAAGCCAACGGCAAATTCATTATGTATTATACCGGCCTGCAGAGAAGAGACCGTGGCGTAATTTCAAGGATAGGCTTTGCGGAATCAGAAGATTTAATCACCTGGAAAAAAACGGATAAACCGGCTTTATATATTGAACCACCCGGCATATATTACGAAAGCAAGAAAGACAACCCAAGGAAGTGGCTAAGCTTTCGCGATCCCTTTCGTTTTGATTATAATGGTGATACTTATTTGATTGTATGTGCACGCCGTAATACAGGGCCTTTATCAAGAAGAGGTTGTGCCGGTCTTATAAAACTAACCGCAGATGGCGCTGAGTTTCTGCCGCCGTTAATTCATCCCATGGCCTACGATGATATTGAATGCCCGTGTTTGTTTGAATTACATGGCCGTTTTTATCTACTTGGTTCAATAAGAGAGGATATAAAAGTGCGCTATTGGTTTTCACCGGAATTTTTGGGGGAATACCATTCCTTTCATTCCGATGTGGTATTGCCGCTTGGCAATTACGCTGCACGCACGGTGCAGGATGGAGAACATCTTCTGGTGTTTAATTTTTTTTATGCCGGCACTGTAGACAGGCTAAGGGTATTGCCGCCGCCAAAGCAGTTTGATACCGATGATAAAGGAAGATTATTATTAAAAACATATTATCGCTGGCAGCAAATGGTAGCAGGCAGCGTGCGGCAACAGGATATAAAAGATGTTAAGTGTTTATTCAATAACCCTACAGCTTCGCTTTTTTTAAACGACGATAAATGGGTATGCGGATCAAGAAGCGGTTATGAAGTTTTTTATTTCAAGAAACCATCCACTGCTTTTATTTGGGAAGGAAGAATAAATGTGGAAGGCATGGGCAAATTGGGTATTGTTACAGATATTGATAAAGATGGCAGCGGTTATTATATTTCTTTTGATGTATCAAACGGCGTTATTAAAATAAGAACATGGGGTTATAACCCTAATAACTTTAAAAGCAATTTTGTTTTTAATGATATACAGGCAGGCCTCTTTAAAGTAAATGAAGACAGGAGCTTTCATTTCAGCCTGCTGAGCTATGGAAATTATATTGAGGTTTCGGTTGATGGCATTGTAAAACTTACATTGATTGATTATACTTATTCAGGCGAATTCATAGGCTTATATTCTGCGTCATCTGTAATATCGCTGCAGGATTCCGTTATAAAAATCCTGCCTGAACCCGAAGAAGAATATGCCAGCCAGGAAGAGACACAAAAAACCATAGAGGCGCAGCGGGAAGTTTAAAAAATAAAATTTATACCCGCTGTTTTTATTCCGGAACATGCTTGAAAAGCCAGTCATAATCAGGTGTATCCTCTATGTTATGGCATTTATCCCTGCTTGTTTCTATTTCAATCAGGGGAAAATAACACGGCACTTTTGTTTGCCAAAATACACCATCGCATAAGTCATCGTCTTTATACGGCCTGAAGTAAGCCCGGTTATGCCAGCCCAATAGTGCACTATATAAATTGTGCTTATTGTTTGCCGGTGTATAGACTTTATCAACCTGCAAAGTGCTGACACATAAAAAAATGCAGAGTGCAATTATTTGCCAGGAGGCAAAAGCCAGGTTAATAATGCCTATACCTTTAGTCCAGCTAATACGGCTGAACACCCAAAATGCAAGAAGGTTAAGTAAAAGGCTGATAACGAAAAAATAAAAATCAGTGATGTAACCGTTTAATGAAAGTTTGGTAAGCATGAATATGCATACAAGTATTGTAAAAATATAGGAAGACAGGAACAGTAATCGCTTCATCAGTTGCCGGTTTCTTGTTGCAAAACAACCTTAAATTTAGCTATTCCTGTTATTAATTTTTGCTTTGTGCCGGCTATCAATCAGCTGTTGCAGAACAATTTAATTTTTATACAACAAAATTTGACTAAACCTGTTTGGCGCCTGCCAATGCCTTCACTCCTTCTCTCCCGGTTCATGCATAATTAATTTATCAATCAGTTCCTGTACAACAGCAGGCTCCGCTTTTTCTACAAGATGGTATTGTTTTGAAGTTTTATCATCAACCCATGTATTGCTGCCGTCTTTATCGCTTATAATTATTCTGCCCTGCTTCACGGTGTACCAATCTTTATAACCTTTAACACCAACGAGAACCGCTGTCTCATCCCAACTCTTCCTGCCGGCGCTGTCTTCTTTTGCCTGCGGTATTGAAATCCGGAAAGCATCCTTAACGGGGCTTTGTGTAATAGAATCATTTTGAATAAGCGGGATGCCGCATTTTATCTTCTCTCCTATTTCAAAACCTGAAAACAATACAGGCGCAGGAAAATGATCGAACACATATTTAGCAGCTATAAAATCACGGTTAATATTAAACTCACTTCCCGAAGGAAATTTACCTGCCATGCTTACGAGTTGCTTTACCTTTTGTTGTACCAGTTGTTCACCGTTCAATGGTGAAAACATATCAGCCTTCGATTGCAACAAGTTTTTAAGATTGGTCAAAAAGCCAACTGTAATTATAGTTACGCTATTGTTTGGCTGAATGGCTAAAACCCTGCGGTATAAAGCCACGGCGTCCGGCACATCCCTGTTGCTGTTCACAGCATGCGGATAATTTTTTACTACTGAATCAGTCCAGTGCTGAAAATCACGTAGCTCAAGCGCTTCACCTTTGGGAACGGCTATCGGCATGTTTGGCCTTTTAAAATATGTATTGAATGCACTAAATACGGCAGCGACATCATCATATTTGGTGCTGGCAATGGTGGCAAGAATGTTAACCTCACCTTTATCAGCAAAAGCATGCAGTAATGCAATGGCGCCCACATCATCATAATCAGGCCCCATATCAGAATCAAATATTACAGAAACAGGCTGCGCATTCATGAAACCTGATAACAACATGCAAATAATAAGTGTAGAAGTATTCCGCATTGTACAAATTTACAGGTTAAAGATAATAGGAGTTTTGAACCCGGAAAGGGTAAGATGCGTGTTAAGCAAAAATTAATCAAACATTTTTTAATTTTATTTCACCAGCATTTATCGCTGTATTTTAGCATATGGCAATAACGAAATATACCGTTCGCGTTTACGGTATTTTATTAGATAATGATAAGAGAATTTTAGTGAGCGATGAATTTATCCGGGGCGATTATTTTACCAAATTCCCGGGCGGCGGGCTTGAGCTGGGCGAAGGCACAAGAGATTGTTTAAAGCGGGAATTTAAAGAAGAAACAGGGCTTGATGTTATAGTTGGCGATCACATTTATACAACAGATTATTTTCAGCAGTCAGCATTTAATGCATGCGACCAGATAATTTCAATTTATTATTTTGTACAGGCTGAAGGATTAAATGAACTGCAGGTAAAAACAAAGGTTTTTGATTTTGAATTACATCAAATAGCAGATCCGCAGGGACAAAGCGAAGTACTGAGATGGATTGAATGGGATGAGCTGACAGAAGACTCCGTATCACTGCCAATAGATAAGCTTGTTGTATGCTTATTAAAAACTACACAACACTAAAAACACACTCCAATGGATAATCTGGTAACCGGGATACACCACGTAACGGCGCTTGCCGGCAACCCGCAAAAGAATATTGATTTTTATGCAGGCATTTTGGGATTGAGGCTTGTAAAGAAAACCGTAAACTTCGATGCGCCTGAAGTATATCATTTTTATTACGGCGATGAGATGGGTGAGCCCGGCAGCATACTTACTTTTTTTCCTTATGGCAATATTGCCAAAGGCCGTCATGGCAAAGGCATGCTGAATACAACTTCGTTTTCTGTACCGATGTCGTCTTTTGATTACTGGCAGGAACGTTTAAAAAAGTTTAATGTAAATTTTAAACAGCCACAGCAGCGGTTCAACAATGAAGCCTATATTTATTTTGAAGACGAAGACGGGCTTGGCCTTGAACTGGTGTTTAATGATAAAGATGAACGCAAAGGATTTTCTTATGGTTATATCCCAATTGAATATGCTGTAAAAGGTTTTTATAATGTTGAAATTTGGGAAGAAGGCTATGAAAGAACGGCGGCGCTGCTTACCGAACAATTGGATCATAAACTGATAAGCGAACAAAGCAACCGCTTTCGTTTTGCTGCGCAGGATGCGCCCGGCAATTATGTAGATATAATTTGTGCGCCCGATAGCTTGCGGGGTCTTGGCGGCGGCGGCACTGTTCATCATATTGCATTTGCAACGGCAAATAAGCAATCGCAGGAAGCTGTGCGGGAAAAAATTTCTCAGCGTATGTTAAACCCTACGCCTATTCTTGACAGGCAGTACTTTACTTCCATCTATTTCAGGGAACCTGGCGGCGTTTTGTTTGAAGTGGCAACAGCAGATCCGGGTTTTGCTATTGATGAAGATAAAGCGCATTTAGGCGAAGCTTTAAAATTGCCTGAATGGTATGAGCCACACCGTAAAATAATTGAGGAGGCTGTAACGCCGGTAAGTTTCAACGCAGAAAAATTTGCCTGATATGCATCAGAAAAAAATAATCACAAAAGGCAAAGCTTTAAATGAAGCAGAAAAGGCGCTGGTAATGATTCACGGCCGCGGCGCATTTGCCGAAGACATACTTTCACTGGCCGGTTATTTTGATGTAAAAGATTATGCCTTGCTGGCACCGCAGGCAACGAATAACACCTGGTATCCTTATTCTTTTTTAGCGCCGCCACAGCAAAACGAACCCTGGCTTTCTTCGGCATTAGATATTTTGAAACAGGTTGAAGCGGATATTCTTGCCTCCGGCATTTCATCAAATAATATTTATTTTCTTGGTTTTTCACAAGGCGCCTGTTTAATGCTGGAATTTATTACACGTTATGCCCAAAAATGGGGCGGCGCTGTAGCATTTACCGGCGGCCTGGTTGGCGATAAAATCTATAAAGAAAATTACAGCGGCGATTTTTTGCAAATGCCCTTGTTTATAGGCAGCAGTGATCCCGATATGCATGTTCCTGTGGAAAGAGTACAGGAAACAGTCACGGTTTTAAAAAATATGCATGCAGATGTAACTGTAAAAATTTACCCCGGCATGGGGCATACGATCAGTACGGATGAAATTGAAAAGGCAAATACCTTGATATTTAAATAGCCTGTTAAGTTAGTAAAGCTTTAGAAAATGATGCAGCTTGTTAGCATGCTTGGTAGCTATTTCCTTAAGATGGCCCGATGTTAAGGGCTTTACAATATAACCGCTTATTTGGTGTTTGGAAACAAGGTTAAAATCATCGATAGACATGCTTGAAGAAAGCACATAAACCGGAACATGAATGTTTTCTTTAGCCTGCCATGCATTAAGCCATTTTATAAATTCAACGCCGCTCATTATAGACATGTACAGGTCTACAAAAATAATATCAGGAAGATCAGTTTTATTATGCAGCAAAAATGTTTTTGCCTGTTCGCCATCAGTTTTGGCAACCACTTCTTCTGCAAAACCATTAAGCGTAAGTAACCGTTCAGAAATATTAATGGCTATTACATCATCATCAACAAAAAGCGCTTTTTTGAACACAGGCATAAATTAATTGGTGTTTAAGAAAGTCCTTAGTGTTTATTCAGTTAATTTTTTTATTTCCGCAGGCAATTATACAAATACACTAATTCTTAAACCTCTTAATTAACCCCTGGTTTTATAAATAATCAAAATCCTGTCCAAACATTTGGCATGTTTAACTTAAATCTGGTTTTCATGTTCATGCTTTTATTTTAAAAATTGTGTTTGGCAGACACTTAGTCGGGAAAAATTAATTGCAGCAAACTAAAATTATCTGCAAGTATGCACCAAACAATTTGCGAAGCAAGGTTTAACATTCGTAATACCAGATGTTTTTCAGCGATTAAAAAGCAAATGTAAAATAAGAATACGCTTCTGTAGTTTTTTAGATAAGATTTAAGATTTTTAAAATCGAGACCAGTAATTAAGGTACCACGAAAGTTTCGCTGTTTTGCTAAAACAGTTTTTAAGGTACAAATAATAATGCGTAACTAAAAATATAACCAGTTGAACAAAGCCTGCGGGAAAGCGCCAACAATGACGATAATTGCTGCGAGAATAACTAAACCTAATTTAAAACTTTTGCTGATGCTTTCTGTTTGTGGTTCACCGCTTTTAAAATACATCGCCTGTATAACACGGAAATAATAGTAAACGCTTATAGCTGCAAACAACACACCCGCTACAACAACCCAAGTATAAGTGCCGGTTTTAATAATGGAAGCAAGCATGTAATACTTGGCAAGAAAACCGGCAGTTAAAGGAATACCGGCAAGTGAAAACAGGAAAATGGCATTGGTAGCCGCCAGTACAGGTTGGGTTTTGGCAAGCCCGTTATAC
>JAEWBD010000318.1 GCA_023391315.1 Bacteroidota bacterium
CCATAAGGCAACGCACAGAAACTGGTTGCCGGCTGTTGAAGACTTAGGCGCTTATGATGATGTTGATTTTCCTGTTCCATCAACATTTAATGATGATTATAAAGACAGGGTAGCTGCGCAAAACCAGGAAATGCAAATAGGAGAGGTGATGCGTTTGAAAGAAGATTTAAAAGTGCATGTAAATTATGAGGGCCCTTCTTTTAAGCGAATGAACGTACAACAAAAACAGGCTTACATAAATTATTATGAGAAAAAAATAAGCAAAGAATTTGATGAGGAACATTTAAGCGGTGAAGCGCTTACCAAATGGAAATACGAAAGGTTTTTAAAAGATTATTTATCCACCGCAAAATCGCTCGACAGGAATATTGGAAAAGTATTGGATTATCTCGATTCAACAGGGCTGTCAAAAAATACAGTTGTAATATATGTTTCAGATCAAAGTTTTTATTTGGGTGAACACGGCTGGTTTGATAAACGCTTCATGTATGAAGAATCTTTAAGAACTCCTTTTGTAATGCGTTATCCCGGTGTAATTAAACAGGGAATGAGCATTTATAAATTTGCGGTTAATATAGATTGGGCGCCTACCTTGCTGGATATTGCCGGTGTAAAAGCACCGGCGGAAATGCAGGGAAAATCTTTACTGCCTTTACTTGAAGGAAAGCGTGTTCCCTGGACAAACCAGGTGTATTATCATTATTATGAATTTCCGCAACCGCATCATGTACAACCGCATTTTGGTGTAAGAACGGAAGATTATAAACTGATATGTTTTTACGGCGATAGATTGGAATGGGAATTATTCGATCTTAAAAAAGATGTACATGAGTTAAACAACGTGTATGGTAAGCAGGGGTATGAAAAGATAACTGAAGAAATGAAGCAAGAACTTGTATCGCTTATACAGCGATATAAAGACGATGAAGCTTTAAAGATTATACAAGCCGGCCATGCAATAAATTAAACGAATGATGAAAAGATTGTGTTTATTATTTACTGTTTTTGGATTATTTGTTTTTAAACTTAATGCGCAGCAAACCAATAAAAAACCTAATATAATTTTTATACTCACAGATGATCTTGGTTATGGAGATATTGGTGTTTTTTTTCAGAATGAAAGAAAAGACAGGGCTGACAGGAGCGAACCGTGGACAGCTACACCTAATATAGATTCGCTTGCTTATAGTGGCGCTATGCTTACACAAAATTATTGCGCTGCGCCTGTTTGTGCACCATCACGTGCATCTATATTGTTAGGCATGTCGCAAGGCCATGCCAATGTTCGTGATAACCAGTTTGATAAGGCACTTGCCGATAATTATACATTGGCTTCTGTATTGGATTCGCTGGGTTATACAACTGCCGCAATTGGCAAATGGGGTTTGCAGGGCGATTCAAATAATGTTGAAGTATGGCCGGCGCATCCGTTGAACAGGGGCTTTGATTATTTTTTTGGTTATATGCGCCACCGCGATGGCCATGAACATTATCCTAAAGAAGGTTTATACCGGGGCGAAAAAGAAGTGTGGGATAACCGCGTCAACATAACAGATAAGTTGGATAAATGTTATACGGCCGATTTGTGGACGGCCAGAACAAAAAAATGGATTGTTGATTTTGAAAAAGA
The DNA here is from genome assembly GCA_023391315.1 of Bacteroidota bacterium. GTDB lineage: Bacteria > Bacteroidota > Bacteroidia > Chitinophagales > Chitinophagaceae > Parafilimonas. The sequence continues at coordinate 1,631 of JAEWBD010000318.1, forward strand.
AAATAAAGACAAACCTTTTTTTATTTACCTGGCTTATGAAACACCGCATGCAGTGCTGGAATTGCCCACGCAGGCTTATCCCGAAGGCAAGGGGTTGCATGGCGGATTGCAGTGGCTCAATGAAGCCAGGCATATGATAAATACTGCTTCAGGCAAAATAGATTCTTACTATCATCCTGACTATGCAGATGCAACTTATGATGATGACAAAGAAAGGTCAACGCCCGAGGTTGCCTGGCCGGATATTAATAAACGTTATGCTACTGATATAAGAAGGATTGATGATGGGATTGGTGATATCATGCAATTACTAAAAGACCTTAATATTTATGATAATACATTGGTGGTTTTTACTTCTGATAATGGCCCTTCCATCGAATCTTATCTGCCTGAAAAAATAACACCTGAATTTTTCAACAGCTTTGGCCCTTTTGATGGTATTAAAAGAGACTGCTGGGAAGCTGGCATACGCATGCCAACCATAGCTTCGTGGCCGGCAAAAATTCCGGCGGGCAGCAAAATTGATTTGCCCAGCACTTCTTACGACTGGATGGCTACGTTTACAGATGCTGCAGGCTTGCCGGCACCTGAAAGTTGTGATGGCGTTTCTTTATTGCCTTCACTTACAGGGAATGGCATCCAGCAAAAGGGCCTTGTATATGTGGAATATTTTCAGAATGAATCAACGCCTGGTTTCCCTGAATTCGCACCGGCCCACCGCAAACGCAAACGTGGCCAGATGCAGGTAATACGTTTTGGTGATACAGTTGGTGTTCGGTATAACATTAAATCTGCTGACGATGATTTTGAAATATACGATGTGGTGCACGACCCACAGGAGATAAATAATCTTGCCGACAATGCATCTGTAAAAACATTACAGCAAAAGATGAAAGATAAAGTATTACAGGTAAGGATGGCTGATACCGCTGCAGCCCGGCCTTATGATAGCACATATATTCCGGCAATAAATAGCAGGAATACATCAGCAGGTTTGCGATGGAAATTTTATGAAGGCAGCTTTCCCTGGGTGCCTGATGTTTCTTCGCTTAAAGCTATAGATAGCGGAACAGTCAAAACATTCGACCCCAGTCTTATTAAAAAAAATAAAACCGGTATCTTATGTATAGAAGGGTTTATAAAATTGCCAGCGGATGCCGTATATAATTTTTATCTTAACGCTGATGCACCGGCGTTTGTACGTTTACATGAAGCGCAATTAATAGATGCGGACTACGGTTATAAAAAAAATACAGTAAAAACATCCGGCGTAAAATTAAAGGCCGGGTTGCACCCGGTAAGGTTATATTACAGGTATAGCCCGGCTGCACATCATATATTAAAATTCCAGTGGCAAACAGGGCATAATTCGCGTAAGGATGTTACTGCAGGCACGATGAGTTATTAATAACCCAAAGCAGCGGGAATTTCAATCAGAATTTATGATAACACTGCAAACGTTTTGCTTAAGCTTTGTACGTTAAGGCCGTATTTTACGTGCGTTTACTTCAGCTAATGACGACTTAATTAAATTAAATATCATACCGGTTCAACTCAACCTGTTAATCCTGCATTAAATTCAATTCCGATAAAAATTTAAATAAACAGGATGGTTATTTTTGCAATGCTAAATGAAAAGATCAGTCATTATACTACTCACTTTTATTTACGCTTTGTCCTCCACCGGCTTTGCAGTAAAAGCTGATTATTGTTGTCAAAAATTACAATCCGTACAACTCATTTTAGCAGAGGGGTTAAAAGATGAAGATGGCTGCTGCAAAGTAAAATACCAATCGTTCAAGGTAAATGATACACATGCGGCCGCTGAACTGGCAGCAGCGCCGGTTTTGCCATTTACTTTCCTTCATACAAGCTTTTATTCTCCTGGCTTCATTCATCCCGCCTCTTCTAATTATAGTTCTGCTGTAAGCATTCATGCGCCGCCTTTAGTTGCAACATCGCCTGCTTACATTTCCAACTGCGTTTTCAGGATTTGATTGTGTGTTTTGATTTTATTGATTACAGGTAAATTTTTTACCTGTGGCTTTATTTATTTCAAAACATACAATTAATCTCAAATGAAATTTTTTATTCTTGGCATTACCTTATTCATTTGCGCATTGCCTGCTCATGCACAAAAAGACAGTATAGTAATATTTAAAGTAAGCGGCGCCTGCGATGCTTTTTGTAAGCCGCGTAT
>JAEWBD010000320.1 GCA_023391315.1 Bacteroidota bacterium
TTTTGTAGCCAAGCAATACAAAAGGGATGTTTACAACAATCAGTAAAATGGAGACCGGTATGCCGGTTACTTCAGCCGTAAGCAATGATATGCCGGTAGCGCCGCCATCAATAAACCGGTTAGGCAATAAAAAGCTTTTCAGGCCGCAGGCTGCCGAAAAAATGCCGCAGATGATAAGCGCCCAGTTTCTTATGCTGCGTATTAAATTTTTCCTGAGTTGTTTTTTTTCTTTTGCAAGTCCAAAAACGGAAATATTCTTTTTTGACGAGCTTTCCCAACTATAAAACAGGATAAGCCACCTGTAGAATTTATCCATTTTTGCAGCGTTTGAGTTGCACCAAATCTAACAAAATAAATTTTCTCAGGGGAATAAAGGCCTGCTATAATTCCTGCAATTGGTTTACCGGAAATTGTCTGTACTATCAGTTTTTCTTATCCAGCTTATCCAACCATTGTTCTGCAGTAACATCGCCCTGCACCGTTGATTGCATCAAAAGATCGGCGCCTTTGGTAATATTAAGTGGAAATACGCAGCGGTTGTAATAATTCAGTTGTTTTAAAGTGGCTTCATCGTTGGCAAATGCGTATAAAAAACCCAGTGTTGTTTTGGCCGGAAGATAATTTTTATCGCTTGCTTTGGTAAGCATTTCAAAAGCCTCATTACAATCAAGCCTTTCATTCTTGCCCTGCAATGCAAGGTTGGCGTATTGAAACATTGCCTGCACAATTCCCTGCTCTGATAGATTCTGGTAAATATCAAGCGCTGCATCTTTACTATTGGCTTTTAATAAATCCCTCGCATTGTTAAGTTGTTGCTGTTGTTCAGTTGTTACATGCAAAAAAGAATCAGAAAGCACATTCTTTCCATTATTATTTATTACATTATTCTTATTATTTAACTGGATAGCGTAAATAAAAATTGCCGCAACAAACAAGCCTGCCAATATCCACAGGAAAACTTTAGGAGCGCTGCTTTTCTTTCTTTGTATGATTACATTTTCCCCTGAAGCATTTTGATAAGTGGCGACCGTTATTTTGCCCGAACGGAATTGCTGCAATTCGTTTTGAAGGTTCCTGTTCTCTTCAAGGAGCTTCCTGTTTTCCTGCTGCAATAACCTTAGCTGGCCCGAAGTTTCACCTTTTACAAAGGAAACACTGTTCTTTAGAACAAATTCATGCAGCGCCATGCCACTTGCAAAACGGCTTTCCGGCTTTTTTTCAAGGCAACGGTAAACCATGGTAAACAGCCATTCCGGTATCAGCATTTCGCTTTCTCTTTTTTCCGCACTCCAGCTTTCCGGCAATGCTTTTCCACGTAAGGCAAAAATATTGGGCGGCGTTGCTTCCATGTGTGCCAGCATTACGGCATTGCGTGATGTTTCGCCTTTATCTTTTAATGGAAAAGGAACAACGCCCGCCAGCAGTTCAAACATCACCACACCAAAACTATACACATCTGTTTCAAATAACATGCGGCCTTCATTCTGTTCGGGCGCCATAAACTCTATTGCACCTGCATGGCGAAGGCTCGTACGCCGGTCTTCATCACTCATAATTGCCAAACCAAAATCAAGCAGCACGTAATTGCCTGTACCTTTATTAAATTTTATATTGTTGCTTTTAATATCGCCATGTTTTACATTAAAGCGATGACAATGCGCCAATGCACCGGACAACTGTTCTGCCACCTTTAAACATTCTTTTATGGTAAAAACAGGATCATGTGGCGGCTTTAGTAATTCTTCCAGGTCAGGACCTTCAATAAACTCCATTTCTATGTATGGAAAATTGCCTGTTTCTGTTATACCCGAACTAACGAGCTTTACCACATTTGGATTAGGCTGCTCATTTACTTTCTTTAATTTCTGAACCTCATTCTGAAAATGTGTAAAGTTTTTATCATCGGCGGTTTCGCTGTAAATAGGTGTAGGCAAGAGTTTGATGGCGGTGATAATTTCGCCCATTCGCCTGCCTTTATATACAGAACCCTGGCCACCGGTTTTAAGGGCGCCCATTGTTTCCAGCCCGGATGTTATGGTAAAAACTTTACTCATTAATGTATTTGTATAATATCTTTTACTAGAACGGTTTTTGTTTATTGATAATAATACTTCAGCGTGTTGCTACCGGTCTGACGCTTTGAAGCCTCTGACGTACTGCGCTGCGAAGTCTCTGATTTCGCGTAAATATATTCTTCATTATTCCAAATAACTAAATTCCAGTAATGCCGATTCTCCCAAAATTATCTGGTCGCCTTCTTTTAAATGATAGCCGACTTCCGTAGTGATGAGTTTTATCTCCGCGCCTTTTTCAGGCTTCACTTTCACTTTATTGGCAGGCGGAATACCGCCTTCATCTGCATATAAAAAAAACGCGCCAAGTTCTTCATTCCATTCAATATGCGCATGCTGGCGGCTGACTGATTTATTGCTTTTATTATTGCTGCTGTCAAGAAAAGCCACCTGGTTCTGGCGCAGGTAACCATCGGAAACCTGTACATTTTTTTCACGGCCAATATTGATTTTTTTGCCTGATGATTTGAGTATATAGACAGCTTGTTCTGCCTCACCATTCAATATTTTTAAATAAGCAACTGCTTCACGCCTGATGGTTGGTTTTTGTTTGGTTGATATAAATAAAGCTGCGCCGAGACCGCCTGATTGAATGGCTTCCGGCGGCACTTCTTCATCGCAAAAAACCTGGAACTGCCAGCCAGCATGAAGGCTGATATCAAAATCATCGGCTATGCGCTGCACTTCTTCTTTAAACTGATCCGTGTTATTTATATACACAGCGCTGTCATATAAAAATTTATCCTGTGCATTGCAGTTGATATATAAATGCATGCCTTTAATATCAGCGCCTTCTCCTTCTGCTTTTTTTAATTGATCTTTAATAAAATCAAGCAGGTCGCTCCTCAATGTTTTTACATCTTTGGGCTGTTTATCTTTTTTTAAAAAGCTAAGCATGTTATCATTATTTATTGTTGATTATTTGCAGTTGACTGATTTCGGTTGGCAGCAAGCTGTTTATTGGCAATAACCTTCGCCGGTTTCTTTTTCTCATCGCCAAAACCTTTTATATAACCCATTTCTTCCAATATAGGAACCACATGTTTACCCGCCAGTTTAACGGCTATACTTGAGCCCTGGCAACTTTCAATGCGCACACACACAACAATGTGACCGCTGTCTTTTGGATTAGGCGCAAAGAAAACATACAAGCCATCATTTACCCTTTCATTTTTTACAATCCGTTCCGGCGTTCCTGTTTTACCGGCAACACTTATTCCCAAATGCCAAATTTTCGGAAGGCTTTGTTCAATCATATATTTCGTCATCAGCTTTGAGGCGGAATCGCTTGTTAACCCAATGCCCGGCAACAGTTTTGTTTGCTGCCCGCTCACTTTTAAAACGTAACGGCTTTGCATCATCGTGCCGTTGTTGGCAATACCGGAAGCAATGCGTGCAACGGAAGCGGGTGTTGCAATTAATTCGCCCTGTCCCCATGCCATGCCTGAAATGCCTTTACCGCGTGTTCTTTTAATGTTAGATGGATTATAGCTTTTCAGGCTTGTAAATTCTGTTTTGCGCCAAAGCTCCTTCCATTCTTCCTGCTGCTTTTTATTGTTCATATCATAATCATAATAATAACCGCCAACACCATGCAAAAACATGCCGGATTTTAAATAGAGATCGCCCATATATTCCTGCAACTGCGATTCATTGGCAAGCCGGATAAAGAATGAATTATTTGATCTTACAATAGCGCGTTCAATATTTATATTACCTGCTTCATCAGGTTCGTAGCCTTTTGTTCTTATGAGATCAGCAGGATATACCTTGATGATCTTTTTTGATGCAGCGAGGCCTAATTTATTAAAAGCTGCAAGCGCTGTAACAAGCTTGGCTGTTGAGCCCGGTTGCGATGCGATGGTGAAACCAATATCATTATCTGTTATCCATCCCGGCAATGCGTTTTGCTGTTGCGGTGTAAGGTTAAGCAGGTCCCAGTCATTCACCGGCGGTAAAGGATAATTGGCTGAAGCCAGCACATCGCCGGTTTTATCTTCCATCACAACAACTGAAACACGATTGTTTACGAGTGAATCGTCAGCCGCCAATGATTGCTGTATCCTTGTTTGCAGGGCGGCATCGAGTGTTAGATGAACGTCACGGTTTCTGTTTTTAAATGAATCAACGGCGGCGCTGTTTATACCGGCCAATAACATTGGCGCCAATGCACTGTAATCTTTCTTTTCCACACTCATCTCCGTTGAAGTTTCGGGAAGAAAACGTTGTTCGTGATAACGTGTAGCACTTACAGAAAAACTGTTTTTAGGAATAGGAAAGCCGCGCATTTCGGCCGCTTCGCTGTATTCAGCAAAATAACCGTTAGATGCCCCGTTAAAAATATTTGTATTGGCATCACCTGTCCAGAAAAACATTTGTGCCCCAAATGGATAATAACGATCCTGGCGTTTGTAAAACATCGCATTAATATCTTCTTCCGGGATATTCAATGCCAGCAATGAATCGCGTTGGGTGTTAATCAAATCCTGATGGCTTGTTGCCAGTATGCGTCCATTCCTGTCAAGCAAATTACCAGCCTGCAGCCTGTTCATTAAAATGCTGATGCGCGGGTTATAGCTAAACATCCTTGCACCACTCCTGTCGGCAACCAACGCCGGCTGCACAATCCATTTTGCATTGCCGAGAATGTATTTCGTTACACTCACACTCAGCAATATAATTCCGGCGCAGGCCGCAATCAATGCAGGCATAAGATTCCTGTCCTGTTGCCGTGATACAAATTTCATTTGTACAGGTGAACCCTGCACCGTTGATGCAGACAATAAAAATCCTGCAGCCAGCATGTTTGCTATTAATGATGAGCCGCCATAGCTCATAAACGGCAAGGCTACACCCGATAAAGGCAAGGCGCCGACTGACCCTCCTGCAATCAGCAAGAACTGAATGAATGTAGCAATACCAATACCCGCACATATATAAAATAAAAATGGTCTTCCTGAATGCCGGCCAATAACAATGGAGCGGTGCAGGTAAATAAAGAATACAATAAAAACACTGATAATACCCGCAAGGCCAAACTCCTCTCCCATTGCAGGCAAAATCATATCTGTATGCGCTTCGGGAATTGTTTTGGCAAAACCTTCACCGGCGCCCTGTCCTGTAATGCCGCCGCCCGACATGGCCCAAATGCCGTTTGCAATCTGGTCGCCGCCGAATACTTCATTATTCCACGGATCCTGCCAGATGGCTTTGCGGTCAATTAATCTTTCCATCGGGCCGGGAAAATATTCTGCGATCAATGGTATCTTATCCAGCAATAAAAATGCGGCAATAACCACCAGTGCCATTACAGAGGATTCGCTTAATTTTTTTGTGACAACCAATGTATAAATAACAAAAAATACAGCCGTAACAACGGTTGCAGTCAACACATTATCTAACAACCAAACAGCCAGCACATAAAACAATACTGATATTGCCATGTGAGAAAAATCGCCCCTTGAAAAAGAAAATAAAATGATAAAGGCAAAACAGCAAACCATTGCAGGGCCTAAATCTCCCAGCATTAAAAAAAGGAGTATGGTGGCAAGAATGGCAATTAATGCAAAGGCAAAAAAGCGGCTGCGCTTTGTCCATGTAAAATAAGAGGAAATAAATTTTTCGTTAGTGGCAAAGAATCCTGCAAGAAAAAATACAATAACAAATTTTACAATTTCGCTCGGCTGAAAACCGAAGAGATTTACTTTAACGCCACTGCCTTCAGGGCCGGTTCCAAACATCAATGTCATAGCCAATAAACCGGACGCAATAATAGCCCAGGGCCAGCCATTTGAAGCAAGTTTCATCTTGCTGAAAACAAATAAGCGGTAGAGTTTTGAATCTGTTGTAAAACGCTTTAAATCGAATAATAACAACAGGATTATTCCAATAATGCCGGCAATAAAATACCCAATTGTGTTCTTCGCTAAAAACCAGTCCCGCAAAGGATCCTGGAGGCTGAACAATGTTATAAACGATAAGCCGGTAATCACCATTATGGCCGGAAGTATCAACTGGTCTGCATTTTTAAACCACAAACTCATCACCACGTGCAGCAACAGGAAGCCTGCAATAAAAGAAACAGAAATTATCCAAAACCATTGCATTACTTCATCGGGCGTTCTTACAATAAATGCTTTTTCTTTTTTAAGCGAACTGAAATCTTTTGTTGAAAAAAGTCTTAAGCGGTGTGGTGAACGATAAAAATTAAAAGATGCATCTTGATCCAACTTTTCTATTCCCTGCGAATAACCGAAAGCATAATTCATTTGCAGCGGCAATACCTTATAGGTTTTATCATCCGGAAGGTTTCTAAAAGAAAAATTACCCTGCGCATCTGTTTGTACGTATGCCGTGAGCGATTGCAGTTGCTTATTGTTTAATGAATCAACCGCATACAATTTTTTTACAGTGATCGTATTTTGCTGCAGCATACTGTCAACTTCCTCCACATTATTGCTGTATAAACTATCCTGCGGCAAAATCAATTGCAGGCGCACAATAACGTTTGGTACAGCAATGCCAGCTTCGTGTATGGAGCCGCTGATGCTATGGCTGCCTGCATGCAAATCGTTTACGCTGCTAATAGCTGAAGGATTTTTTTGCTGTAATGCAAACAATGCTGTTTCCTCTTCAGTTATGCCTAATGCAATCCTTTCGCCCTGCACTCTTCGTTTAAACGATTCTCCGCCTTGCGCCAGTGCTGTTTCTGCAAACACGCTGTATTGCTTTTTATTAAGATCGCCGATGTTATCGATGGACGCGCTGTCGGCAAGTCTCGCCTTCTCAAAAGTTGAACTGATTAAATTTATATCCTTCTCGTCGCTGAAATAGCGGCCTTTCTGCAGCAGTGTTTTCATATTCCTGGCATAATGCACATCGTTCAGGTTAATCATTGTGCCGTTCTTCAAACGTTCCGGCACTTCCTTAAAGCCCGCATTTATTACCAGGTACATTTTATAAAAAAGCACAGCCATCACCGCACTTAAAAGCAGTAAGAAAATCCTTTCCGTATTCCTGTTTATATGCTGTTTTGCCGGTGCACTCATCTTTCGTGTACAATAGTTTTAGCTGAGTCAATTTTTAATAAAGCGCTGTCTGAAATAACGCCGGATACACGCGTATCAGCAGGTAAACCAACAGCATAAGCAACAGGAACAACACAATTCTTAAACCGCACATCTTTTAAATGCACAGCAGTACCACGGGCAATAAATGCTGTATTAAAATTTTCAAATGTTATGCTGTCAAGCAGCACATACTTGCATTGCGGGAAGAAGATAAAAGCAGCATCATTATAACTTGAATCGGCAACAAGCAAAGCATTATTGCCGTGTATGATTAATGTATCAGATTTGATGAGCAGCGAATCATTTATTACAACCCTGGGATTATTGCCAAAAAGATTTCTTAGTGATATAATATTTGATGTTGAATTTATAATACTGTCTGATAATTTTATAACCTGGCTATTTCTTTTGGTTGCCGGAGAATCGGCTACAACAATAGCAGCATTAGCACTTTTGAAATAATCTTTATAAACAAACCATGCGAGTGCAGCGGCCAGCAATAAACAAAGCACAACAAGAAAACGAATAAAAGCACCGCCGCTTTTCTTCACTACAATTTCTTTTTGAATATGTTCTACCTGTTGCGGTTCAATAATTTCTTCTTCAGGCTCCACCTTTTTCACAACAGGTTTTGTAGCCTCATATTGTGAAGGCGATTTATCGTTCTGAATTAAAACAACCGTTATATTATCTTTTCCGCCTGCAAGGTTTGCGGCATCAATTAATGCGGCAGACTTTTGTTTCAGTGTTTGCGGCGAACTTAAAATGCCGGCAATAGTCCGGCTATTGATCATATCATATAAACCATCGCTGCATAACAATAAAGTATCGCCGGGTAAAAAAGGAGATTCGCCTGTATCAATATAATCGGCTTCCGAAAACTTTACTTCATCAAAGCCAAGTGCCTTATTTATTTCATTGCGTTTGGGATGGTTCATGGCAGCTTCTTCAGTTAACCGGCCGCTCTCTTCCAGGA
>JAEWBD010000391.1 GCA_023391315.1 Bacteroidota bacterium
GGCTTAGTGTGCGCCATTGCACAGGAATTTTTTTCTTATCAGCTATGCCTTCTACAAATGATAATAGCTTGTTATGAATAGCAGGTGCATAGGCTAATGCGGGCCCTTTGCCGCAGGCAATATCGCCTTCAATAATTTTATTAATCATGGGCGTTGTTGTATCATGTGTTACGTCGGTAACAATGGCAATGTTGGGTTTTATCCTGCGGGCAATCATCTCAGCGCCGCGAAGGCCAATTTCTTCCTGCACCGCATTTACAACATATAAACCAAAAGGCAGTTTATTTCTATTTTGTTTAATAAGCCTTGCTACTTCTGCAATCATAAAACCACCAACGCGGTTATCCATGGCACGGCCAATAAAATAGTTATTTGCCAATTCATCAAAACCATCCTGGTAAGTAACAACAGAGCCGATGTGTATGCCTAAAGCTTCCACCTCTTTTTTATTGCGGGCGCCGCAATCAAGAAATAAATTATCCGGTTTTGGCTGCGGCTCTTTGGCATCGGGAGATGAATGCCGCGTATGAATAGCCGGCCATCCGAACACTGCTTTTACGGGGCCTTTCCTGCCATGAATAATTACCCGCATGGCCGGCGCAATCTGATGGTCAACACCGCCATTGCGTTTAAGATAAATCAAACCCTGGTCGTTTATATAATTTACAAACCAGCTTATTTCATCTGCATGCGCTTCTATTACAACCCTGAACGGCGCATCGGGATTAATCACACCCACTGCAGTGCCATAGGGATCGGTAAAAGTTGTATCCACATAATCTTTGATATAATTAAGCCAGACTTTTTGCCCGCTGCTTTCAAAGCCAACAGGTGATGCCGTGTTGATATATGCTTTCAGGAAGCTGAGTGAATTTTTGCTGAATACTGGTTTATGTTTTGCTTTTGAGTCTTTCTGTGCCATAACACTGTAATTATAATTTAAACTTGTTGCTCAAAGATATGTTGTTGCAATGAGTGATTTTTAGATTGCGGTAAAGTAACCTTCAGTTTAAGCCGCATGAAAATATGCTGCACAAGGGAGTGACACAATGCAGATGCCATAACGTATCAACAGCTGATAACATAATTAAATTAAAAAAAGCTTTAGCTTTTATTGTTTGATCATAGCTTGATAAACAGCCTCCATCATATTCATCCGGACCTTAAGCGTACTGAGCCTGCCGTTTGATCCGCCTTCGGGGTTAACGCGGTTGGAAAGAAAAATAAAAACAAGATCATATTTGGGATCTACCCAAACGCTGATGCCGGTAAAACCTGTGTGGCCAAAGGTTTGCGGCGAAGCGCTTAAGCATGGATATGGAATATCTTCTTTGGCATTATTTTTCTCAGGCTTATCCCATCCCAAACCCCTGCGGCTGATCTTACTGTGATAAGCCGTGAAATAATCAATGGTTTCTTTCTTTAAATAACGCACGCCACCCCACACGCCGCCGTTTAGCAACATAGAATATAAAATAGCAAGATCATGTGCATTGCTGAACAAACCGGCATGGCCTGCAACGCCGCCAAACATGGCAGACCCGGGATCGTGTACATAACCTCTCAGCAATTGCAAACGGAAATATTGTTCATCTTCTGTTGGGGCAATATTATTTATGGCAATATGTTCGTTGGGTTTAAAAGTGGTGTTATATAAATGCATAGGCTTATAAAATGTTTTGGCAACATATTCATTCAAAGGCATGCCGGTTAATTGTTCTACTATCTTCCCGAGAAAAATAAAATCGTTATCGCTGTAAACATATTTTTTTGTTGGGTATAGTTTGCTTTGCAGTATGCGCTGATAAATAGTATCAACCCAATCTTTACGCATATACATGGTATCGGCTACATGCACCGTATAAACTGAATCATCGCTGTAATGTTCAAAGTAACCCGGAAAAGGTTCCCCGTTGGCATCAATTATTTCTTTATAGAACGGTATATAAGCAACCAGCCGCGCCTGGTGCAGCAATACATCCCTTAAGGTTAAGGTGCTTTTATTAGTGCCGCGAACCCAGGGCAAATAATAACCAAGCGTTTTATTAAGATCCAGCAAACCTTCTTCCCACAATTTCATTACGGATATAGTAGTTGCAGAAATTTTTGTTACAGAAGCAAGGTCATAAACAGTTTGTAATGTTGTTGGTTCATTGGTATAATAAGTAAGTTTGCCATAAGCTTTATCCAAAACAATTTTATTATCTTTTACAACCATCACCACGCAACCTGGTGTTGCATGTTTGGCAATGGCATCGCTGGCCAGGCTATCGATTGTAAAAAGCTTTGTGCTGTCTAAGCCAACTGAAGCGGGGCTTGCAGTTTGTAATTCTTTTAATCCAAGATTTACAATACCATCGCCGTAATGAAAAGCATCACAAACCGTTACAGGCAATTTACCAGATGCTACAAATTCACCTTCCAGCCAGGCAAACGCAGCCTCCTGGAAAATTGCATCATCTTCATAACAGGCCATAATATTATCTGCATCACAGAAATTCTTTAACGCGTATGGGTTGCCAAAAACCATGGTTAAAGCTTTATTGTTAGACTGAAGATTTTTTATAAGCCCAAGCGCATTGGCCGGTAAACCAAAATTTCTTGCAGGATATTTATTAAGGTGATGAACACCGATTACAACTGCATCATATTTGCCGTTGACAGCTTTTTCTATGAAAGCAGCTACCGCAGCATTATCGTTATAATTCATTAAATACACATCGGCATCTTTTTCAATTTCAAGAAAAATAGATAGAGCGCTGCTTGTATCTAATTCACCAACGCCTACGTATGCAATTTTTTTACCGGGCTTTAACGGAAACAGGTCATGATCCTTCAATCGCAGTAAAGTAAAGGCCTGCCTTGCCACTTTTCTTCTTAAGGCCAATACGTCTTTATTTAAATCATTATACAGATTATTTGGATTGATGTAGCCAACCTTGTTTAATCCCAGGTTATATTTTGCAAGCAATACTTTTTTTACACGGTTATCAATATCAATTGAATCTAAAATTTTATTGGCAATAGCAGCCTGGATTCTTTGGATGGCCTGTGGCACATCGCCGGGCAGGCAAAGCATATCATTGCCTGCCAGTAAAGATTTTACGGCAGCATCCCCCTGCGGATAATATTTGGCAACACCCTGCATTTCCAGCGCATCAGTAAAAGAAATGCCTTTAAAACCAAGATCCCGTCTTAAAAGATCGGTTACATTTTTTTGCGATAAAGAGGTGGGAAGATGCGGCGTTTTATCAATAGCAGGAATACTTAAATGCGCAATCATTACGCTGCCCACGCCTTCGTTAAATAAAGTTTTGAAAGGATATAATTCAAGTG
>JAEWBD010000445.1 GCA_023391315.1 Bacteroidota bacterium
ATAGAGCCGTTTGTTTTTCCTTTCTAACCGTTGTCTTGTCTCATTCACATCACCCAATATTATAAACTGGTTATAGATATGGTCGGTAAATAATAGTATGCCTGCATAAGAGGCATAACCAACAGGGAATGATGTTTTATCGGTGCTATACGCATCATGCGTTATCCTGGCGCTGCAAAGCGCAGGGAAACTTTCCACATCGGATAATGTAAAGAACTGGCACAGGTCATTACCCACTTTTACTTTGCCATCAAATGAAATATCCTTAATCAACAAAGCTTCCTCACAAGGTAGTTGAAACAAGTACTGTTCAATCCATCCTGCCTTATCGTTAGCGCTACTTAATTCATCATCATTCAATCGCTTCAACTGAATACTAGCTTCCTGCATTAATCTTTTAAACTGGCTCACCTGCGTTTCCCATGCCTGTAACGTGTTGGCATTAATTGTTTGCTCCGGTACTATAGAACGTTGCAGCAGGCTGCAGAAAGCAGAGCTTGCTGGCCTACGGTTTGGAGGAGATAAAGTAATGCTGACATAACAGTTATGCTCAAAATATATCCTGCCTGCATAGAACCTGTCGCTGGCTTTACTTAGAAAACTTTTACCTGTAAGCAAATTTGCCTGGACAACTTTTTTCCTGAACATATCCTGCTGCACAAACACGCTATGGTTGGGCAATGATCGTATTGCCTTGATCCTGCCCTGATTTATCGCTTCATATTCTTCATTGCTTCTTGTTAGGCCTTCGGGATATACCGCTTTAAATACAACCGTTATATCGCCGTTGGCGGAAAGAATGCAGTTATGCTCAACTGATACAGGTAATATGTCATCTAATAACTTTTCCATGCTTTATTGCTTAGCTTCTTTAATTGTTTGCCGGCAAAACCTTTTCCTTGAATAGCAATGAATAATCTTTGGTATTTTTCTTTGAGCATTCTTTTGCATCAGCCCATGTTCGCCATACCTGTTGTTTATCCTATACACATAGATGAATATGCAGCTTCCGGCAATTAGGATAACCGCCACACAGACATAAGCATTAACACCCGCGATATAAAGTATAGCAAAGAGTATAAGCGCTGCTACCAGTCCGCCGCCCAAATACCAGATGTATTGAGCTTTGAGACCGTGAAATTCCAGGCTTTTATTGATGCCTTTATTGATATGGTAAACTGTATTTGCCATTATTATAACTATAGTCCGAAAAAGCTTTTTAATACGGTTGCCACTACCACTAAAAACACGCAGGACCCAAACCATGCTGCTGCCGTACTGCCGGTATCAGGATGACCGTGCGACCATTTTTGATATACACGCACGGCACCTACAAGGCCGAGTATCGCACCTATTGCATACATTAAATTGCAGCCTGTATCGAAATAACTTTTCACCTGTGTGGTGGCTTCTTCGATACCAGCATTGCCGTCTTGTGCGTGGCTACATACTGCCATTAATAAAAGAACTGTACTCATGGATGCACATAGCATCCCCCTTTTGCTTTTAAAGCAATTGCCGTCCATCTTTTTTGTTTTTTCTTTGGCAACGGCGAAGCCAAAGGTTTTCAAACACCTCACTTTCATACCCACTTGCTTTATTGATTATTAAATAATGATTATGTCATTGTTTTTTACTTTGATTTTTAAATCCTGCAGCCGCTGCCCCGTGAATTATGTTTAAAAGTGGGGCAGCACCGGCATACAGGTTTGAGCACTCCGCATACGTTTCCGGCAGCACTTGTTTTTCCTGCTCTGCTGCATGCGGAGTAATTATTTTTTTCTCAATAGAAAATCACGAAGGCGGATTCCATAATGCAGCAAGCTCATCTGCATCAAAATGTATGTTGCATTTATTTTCTGCTTCAACAGCAATAAGGTTCATGATGGCAGGTTGAAAAGGAGAGCCTTTTAAACATTCATATTTTTGCAACAATTTATTCATGCATGTACTTAGTGTTTCTTTAACCATGCCTTCAGCAGCAGATTGCAATAAAAATGCATTAAGCTCATCCACGAAGTCATGTACATCAGGTGAAAGGTCAGGTTCAGTGTTGCTTGATACAGTAATATTATTTTTTACATCGGGTTCAACAAATAAAGAGGTTTGTTGATGCATTGATGTTTGCACTGCGTGTTTTTTTGTAAAATACAACAGCCATATAATAATGTAATACAGCGACAACACAATAACGCTGCCGGTAAGGTAATGCGTAAAGGAAAGATAGATCAGCATAGCACTTCATTTTCAGGTTCACAAAATCTTGTTTGCTTTAATGATGTAAAATTAGATTACTGTCAGTGGGTGGTTGTTATACAGGATTAATAACAGAAAGAAATAAATTAACCATAGTTAAAAAATACAAGATTATAATTATACATGATTAAAGAAGAGCAACTGTGGATTTATTTAAGCGTATATCAGGGAGCAAGTTCAGATATTAGTACTCCTGCGGATCGCGTTTATATCTGCTGAGCGCAACATTTGTAATGCCCAGGTAGCACGCAAGATATTTATCTTTTATGCGGTCAGCCATCCACGGGAATTGTTTTAGTAAAGCAGGATACCTTTCTTTTGATGGCAAATGCATCAGCATCAGATGATCTTCTGAAATGCAATAATATTTTTCCGTGATTTTCCTGGCGTTAATATTAAAATGTGCATACTTACTGTATATATATTCAAGGTCTTTATAGTCAATATAGTTTACGATGGTAGGCTCTATCGTTCTTATAGCAAGTTTAGAAGGCGTTTGATTAAAAAAGCTCTTTACTGATATAATAATATCTCGCTCTTTATTGAACCAAACGATAATTTCTTTGTCGCCTAAATTGTAAAAAATTTTCATTAGCCCTTTTTCAATAAAGGCGATCCTGTTACAAACATCTCCTTCCCTGAGCCAATAGCTATTGGCCGGCAATTCCCTTTTTCTTAAGATTTGTAGCAAATAAGATTGAATTTCAGGTGAAAGCGGATATATGGAATTTAGATATTGAAATAACTCTAACATCTTAAACAAGAGGCGGCAAATGCCTGCGCTTTTTTAAATCAGCGATTAAGAAAATAAAATTGGATATAGTAAAAAAAATAATTAGGACTCCAAAGGCACTCAATGTAATTATGGGCAGTGTTTCATTAAAAGTGCCATAGTTATAACTTGCATTAGGTTGAATAAAAAAATAAATAAGCGAACCGATCATACAACCTGCTCCGAAAATATTAAATAAATAACCCTTACTTTTTCTAACGTAATAAGAAAGCATTAAACAAAGAATTCCTAATATGCCAAGTATTGAATGAATAACAAAATGTGGCAATCCCAGTAAAATATACAATAGGTAAAATCCGCCCATTTCTTCGCCGCTTACTATTATGCCGCAGAACAATAGGATTATTAATAAAGGGTGAGTAATAATTATTTTTAATCGTTTCATTTAATCTAATTTAATTACAAGGGCCATGACTTGCTCCTACATACCCCGCTATTCCCGGAATTAATATTTCCCCTCCATCGTATCCTCCTGTTTTGCTAAGATCAGAAAGTTCTATGTACAACCCTTGCGGTGTATTTGAAAGCTCGCCCATCATTCCGCCAGGTATATGATATTGCGGAATTTCCAGCGGCTCATATGCTGCCAGATTAAATACAGACAATGCAAAATCTGTGCAATTAAAGTTGTCTATATCATATCGTGATTTAGACTGGTATTGAATTTCACTTAACGCGTTTTGAAAATGTGCAGCATCTATATTTACCGTGAGCGAAGCATTAAACTCATGACCCGCATTATCCACCACTTTGCTCGGAACTGGCCCATTAGCTTCAATTGATTTCCATCCGGTTTCAGGATAAAAACCTATGTTCTGCTGAATTGAGGTACTACTGTTAGATTTTGTTAACTGTAAAAAAGTATGACCGCAGGCGCCTGTGCTAAAATCAAATAGTTTGTAGGGATCATTATTTACCGGTATATCGGTATAAATCGTAATCTTAAATGTTGCCCCCTGATCTGATAACTGCGAAAAGCAGTTTACATATTTTGTTACATCTATCGGTGATTGATCAGCATTTCATAGGAAATATTAATTGTTTCATCAGGATAAACAGGACCGCCACCGCCAACACTGGGTTGCGGATCAGCAGCACCATAAGTATAAGAGCTTCCGCCGCCACCGCCCATTCCTAATATGTCGTCAAAACAATACCAATAATACGGTGTAGGATCGTCATAGATATATCCAACCACCACCACATCCGGTAGGGTTTGTTCGCCAGCCGGTTCTTCTTCTTCCATCAGGGAACTTACATTATTGGTGGTGACATTC
>JAEWBD010000063.1 GCA_023391315.1 Bacteroidota bacterium
ATTGTGGGTATAAGTTCTGTGGCGGGAGAGCGGGGAAGGCAAAGCAATTATATTTATGGCAGTGCAAAAGCTGGTTTTACGGCCTACTTATCCGGATTGAGGAACCGCCTGTATAAACATAAAGTTCATGTAATAAGTGTTTTGCCGGGCTTTGTAAATACAAAAATGACGGCTGAATTAAAATTGCCGCCATTGCTTACGGCCAATACAGAACAGGTAGCCGCCGCTGTGGAAAAAGCCATAAGAAAAAAACAAAACGTTGTTTATGTAAAATGGTTTTGGAAATGGATAATGTTGATTATAAAATCAATTCCTGAAAATATATTTAAGAAAAAGAATCTATGATCTCTGACGATTTAAAAATGCAAACTACGGATATAGCTTTCTTTGACTTTGACGGAACTATCACTTCAAAAGATTCCCTTGCCGAAGTATTAAAGTTTATTAAAGGAAAATTCAGCTATTATACAGGCATTCTTATTTTATCTCCCATAATTATTGCTTATAAAATAGGATTGATTTCCAATCACAGTGCCAAAGAAATTTTGCTGGTGTACTTTTTAAAAAATTTCGACGAGAAGAAGTTCAATGCACTTTGCGCTGAGTTTACTGAGAAAAAGTTGCCTGAAATACTGAATAAAAGCGCTTTGCTTGAAATAAGAAAACATCTTCAGCATAATACGCCGGTTGTTGTAATTTCTGCTTCCGCAGAAAACTGGGTGGCTCCCTGGTGTTCCAGATATAATATTTCCTGCATTGCCACCAGGCTACAGGTAAAAGAAGGAAAGCTTACCGGTAAAATTGAAGGCCGCAATTGCTCTGGTAAAGAGAAGGTAAATCATATAAAGAAAAATTACAAGCTTTCAACATATAAGAGAATTTATGCTTACGGTGATTCTCCCGACGATCTTCCAATGATTGCATTGGCCACAGAGAAAAATTATAAACCATTCAGAAGGTATTCTTACTAAAACCTGTTAAAGCGCATTATTTTTTAGGAGCACAGTTGCTGATCCAATTAACTGCTTTATCTACTTTTATATTGCCTGAATTGTTGCAGATAATATTTCCTTTTGCATAACTATCGACGGTACGGTAAACCCGTATAGCGTAGTCAGTATTTTTTCCTATCTTATTATTCAGTATAAAAAACTGCGTGGCTTCAGCCGGGTCTGTAGGTCTTGTATCAACCATAATGCCGGCCATGCCGCCAACTTTCTTATCACTTAGCTCGCCGCTGTTATTTATAACATTATCTCTTATTAAAATTTGGCCGCTCCCCAGGCAAAGTATACCAAGCGCATAGGTATGGTCTATGTTATTTTTATACACTTTGGCTTGCGTATAACCGCCAAGGCTAATGCCATTGCCTTGCGATGTATTAAATTCAAAACCGCAATTTGTAACGGTGTTATTGAATATCTCATTGAGCATGCCCGAGCCACAGGATAATTGTATGCCTGAACGGTTGGTGCTGTCAATAATATTGTTATACACTTTTATATTGCCAAGGCGCAATGGTTTTGGGTTAATGGTTTTTCCATTGCATGCAATTTGCCTTAAACCATTTGGATCCGTTGAACCAAGGTACATGCCTTCCTGGTTCATCTTTATAATTTTATTATTGTGGATATAAATATTGTTGATCGTCCAGTTTGGATATTGCAGGGAATCAATGCAGTTTCCTTCTTCTTTTACCCAGAGGCCATATGTTTTTTTATAAATAAAAAAATGCTGCACTTCTATAAATGACGATCTTCCATGAATATCTATTCCCACACCGTTTGACGCAGGGTCTTCAATCCTGAATCCATATTGTTCTTTGGAAGAGCCTGTGCCTGTAATATTAATGTAATTGCAATTGTCAAGCGCCATTCCATTACTCAGGGTTACCTGCCCGCCTTCATTGATAATTGTAAGCGGGCAATTTTCCGTGCCACGAAAATTACCTATTGAAAAATAAGAATAAGGATTGTTGGAAGCTTTAAGTACCAGCGTGTCGCCGGGTTTATAGAAGAACGAATTACCGTCCAGGTAAACACCATTGTCATTTCCTTTTCTTATATAAATTTTTTTACCGCGGCAGGCAGGTTTTTTTAATGTTATTTTTCGCCAGTTTGAATCTGTAACTGTCCAATCTGCTGCAGGCAAATTTTGGTTTAGATGCTGTGGTGGATGTTGTTCAAAATAATTGGTACATAAAATGCATAACAGTAAAATAAAAGGGTTGCTCATAAATTCTTTTTGTTTCGGTTGACGTTCACTGAATTATTCAATTTGTTAAACCAGCTTTTCACTCTTGAAGGTAAATCATAATCATTAATATGCCGCTGAAGCGTCCTGAAAAATTCTTTGCCTTTTATGCCTAAAAAATTGAACAGGTAATGATCTTTATTAATGATGGCAAGCCTGCCGTATTCTGTATAGTTTTGTTTTTTAGCCCCGAATGCTTTTGTGATATTTTCCCAGTCTTGTTTAGGATCAACTCCTATTTTCTGGTATAGTTCACCACCACCAACAGGTTGTGTATGTTCCATGGTAACACAATCGAAAACAATAAGCTTCTCTTCCGGGTAATCCAGGATTTTTGACCAAACGGAATCAACGCCCCAGCTTGATTTATTGCCTGTGAAACTAGGTAAACATTTTACCAGAGCATCGGCCTTAAATAAAGGCGCCATCACTTCAATTTGCCCAACAAAGCGGCAAAAACTATCATCCTGTGTTTTAAACATTGGCCAACTGCAGTAAGAGTTTTTTGAAAGGCTGGCCTGGCTTATCCAGCTATCAAACACGGCGCTTAAGGCAAACATTTTATTTATATGCTGCGTATCAATTTTAATGTCATCATCTAAAAAATAGAAATAATCATATTGCTGTAGCCATGCAGGCTGCACTTCAGTAAATAATGTATGCAGCATGTGGTATTTAAAACCTTTTAAATGAAAAAAGTAATCGGCATCTTTATATAAGCCGGGATCGTTAATTTCCTCATGATAAAAAAGCAGGCACAGGTCAAAATTCTTTATTTCTTTTTGATTAAGCCAATGCTTATAAAACATATCCGATTTATTTCCACATGGTGCTATAACAATGTTTTTCATTCGTGCGAGTTTGTTTTTTCAATGGTTTCATGGAACCTCGCTATTTACACTCTCTTGTATGAGAAAAAATTAATAATGCTCGGTTTCATTCGTACAAATTTGCTTTTTAAATGGTCTTAAAGCCTGTCCCGAACTTGCTTCAGGAGAACGCTCTGCCGTTTATTTTTACCCGTGTGTAAAATACATTTTAAACAGGTGTTTCATTACCTGAAAATTGCTTTTGCGTCAGTTAATTTACGTTAAACAAAAAATATAACTATTTCGCCGTCAATTTAGGTTTAATTCTTATGCGATATATGTTTTTGAACTAAGTTTGAACAGTTTTTTATCTGTACCATTACTTAAAAGAATTTAATATCCGACACTTGAAACGTTATTTTTCCTCCTACTGGATACGCTCTGGTTTTTATAGTATTCTGCAACGGTTTTCACTCACTTTTTTCGGGCTAATAAACTTTATAATATTGGCGCGTACATTAAGCACTGCAGAAATGGGTACGTGGGCATTGTTTTTAACTGTTACTTCCGTTTTTGAAGTAACCAAAAGCGGGCTTCTAAAAAATGCGCATGTAAAATATGTGAGCGGCAGCAAAGACTTGAATGAAAGAATATCTATTGCATCATCATCGTTCCTGATCAATATATTAATAACTTTAATTTTTATAGTTTTCCTCATCTTTTTTTCCGACTGGATGAGTACCGTGCTTAATGCCGGCGCTGGCCTTTCTGCCACCTTATATTGGTTTATACCCGGCTTGATCTGCATGGTATTTTTTTCTCATTTTGAAGCAATACAGCAATCGCATCTTGATTTTAAAGGCGTGCTTGTTGGTTACCTGGTGAGGCAGGCGCTTTTTTTCCTGTGTTTAACTATTCATTTTTTAACCGGCAAACCTTTTTTGCTGCCACATCTTGCGGCCTATTTATCATTAAGTATTTTGGCCGGATCTATAGTTCTTTATATATATAGCAGAAAATACCTGCATCATAATTTCAGGCCTGAAAAGAAATCTATCAAGAAGATTTTTGGGTATGGCGGCTATATTTTTGGATCAGGCGTTATGTCAAATATTTTTTCAAATGTTGACCAGGTGATGACGGCTGCTTTTATATCAAACAGCGCTGTTGCATTTTATAATACAGCTTCAAAAATTAATGGCCTGGTTGATATTCCTTCTTATGCTGCCGCCGATATTATTTTTCCAAAAATATCAAAAGCTTCTTCTGACGGTGATGGTGGCAATAAGGTAAAATATCTTTATGAACGAATGGTGGGCGTACTGCTTTCTTTTACCACGCCTGCAGCTATATTTATTATTATTTTTCCAAAGTTTGTCATCACTTTAATTGCCGGCGCCAAGTATGTTGAGGCTGCGCCCATTCTGCAATTGTATATGGTTACAGGTTTAATGCGGCCTATGCAAAACCAGGCTGCCAACCTGCTCAATTCTGTTGGTAAACCATCCTTGTGTTTCATAATTAACACAGTTTCGCTTGCAATCAACCTGGTTATTTCTTATGTCTGTTTAAAAACTTTTGGCTTTTATGGCGCTGCAATTGCCACTTTAATTGCCGGCGGAATTGGATTTACAATATGGTATTTTGTGATGAAGAAAGAAATACAGTTACAATTTTCTAATGTGTTAAAATATGTCTTTTCTACTTATAGGGATATGTATGTAAACGCCATTAATATTTATCGCGGAAGAAGTTTGTCATCATAACATCAGCAATGAAAATAGCATTTCTCATATTGGCGCATAAAAACCCGAAGCAACTGCAAATGCTTTTGAATGCATTGCAGTATCCTGCTTTTCATTTTTATATCCATATTGATAAAAAAGTAAACGCTGAACCTTTTCATTATTTATCATCTCGGTTCAGTAATGTTTCTTTCATTAAGAAAAGGGCTAAAATTTATTGGGCTGCATTCGGCACCATACAAGCTACATTAAATGGATTTAATGAAATACCGCTGGATGATTATGATTATGTAAACGTAATTTCTGCTCAGGATTTTCCGCTCAGGCCTGCTGATGAAATTTATGAGTATATCTTAAAAAGAAAAGGCACTGAATTTATAACCTGCGAATCTATAGAAGATGAATGGCCCGTTGCACCAAGAGTAAAAAAATATCATCTTATTAACTGGCACATCCCCGGTAAATACAGGCTTGGAAATTTTCTCACATATATTTTACCGGAAAGAAAATTTCCCGTCGATCATGAGATAGTTGGCCGGGCAAATTGGTTTACCCTTACAACAAAAGCAATTAAATACAGTCTT
The DNA here is from genome assembly GCA_023391315.1 of Bacteroidota bacterium. Taxonomy (GTDB): domain Bacteria; phylum Bacteroidota; class Bacteroidia; order Chitinophagales; family Chitinophagaceae; genus Parafilimonas. The sequence goes on from JAEWBD010000063.1 coordinate 5,392, forward strand.
TCTTTTTTAAAAGAAAATCCCGCTGTAATAAGATATTATAAATATTGCTGGGGTGCGGATGAATTTATATTTTCAACCATACTATACAATTCTTCATTCAAAAACAATATTGCACAAAACCTTGTGTATGTGAAATGGAGCGCAGACACAACGATTGCTCATCCGCAAATGCTTACCGTTGATGATTTTAATGAACTTATTAATTCTTCAAAATTATTTGCCAGGAAGTTTGATATGGAAGCAGATTCCTTAATTTTAAAAAAACTTGAAGAATATATTGGTATAGCAGGAACAACTGTTTAACAGAAATTATATGCAGTTTTTAAAACAATTCCTTTTTTTTCTTGTTGTTATTTCTATTATAAGTTTTATTGATTCTTACTATTTAGGCGCAGGCATTACAGGAATAGATGACGGAAATATTTTTCTGAACTATGCCCACCACCTGGCACATGGTGATGGATTTGTGTTTAATACAAACGGTGAGCATGTTGAAGGTTTTACTTCCTTTCTTTGGGTTATAATATGCGCCGGTGCATATTTAATTACTGCCAGCCCCGAGCTGCTGCTCATTTGTTTTTCGCTGTTGCTTACCACGCTTGTGTTTACAAATATTTACCGCGCCATTTATAAAGATGTTGCAATATTATATCCTTCTTTTTCAAAATATTTTTTCTGGCTATATACTGCATTTATCATTACAATAGGCCCTTCGTTTATAGCGTGGAGCGTACTGAGTTTAATGGAAAACGCTTTATGGAATTTTACTTTCAGCCTGCTGCTTATACTTGTTTTGTCAACGGTTGAAGCAGGCAGCGTTTCTTTTAAAAGAAAATCAGCATTAATAATATCAGGCTGCCTGCTTTCGCTCATAAGGCCAGAGGCGTTGGCATGGAACCTTGTTTTTACGGTTATATTGTGTTATACATTTATTCAAAATAAGCGAAGATTATTTTTCCCCTTATTGTATTTTGTGAGCTTTGCTGTAATTGAAATTTGCCTCACCCTGTTCAGGCTTCATTATTTCGGCTACAGGTTTCCCAATACTTATTATGCGAAGATTTCCCCGGACAGGCTTTATAACTTAACAGAGGGCGCTAAATATGCATTAAGCTTTATTACAGGTTACCAGCCGGTAATTAGTTTTCTTTTTGTGCTGATGACAATTGTGTTATTGTATGCAGTATTCAAATTAAAAATACTATTTAAACAGAAAGATGATAAGCTCGCCAATAGTTCGATCGTAAAGAAGTTTGCCATTGTTACCGTTATAATATGGATTGGATTTTTGTTGCCTTGTACAACGGGTGGAGATCATTTTGGAGGCTTTAGGTTTTACCAGCATTTGCTGCCTTTGTTTGCATGGGGCATTGTTGTTATGCTATGGGTTTATAAATATTACAGGAATAGTAATAGAAATATAAGCGTTATAGGTTTTGCAACGGTAATTATTTTTTTGTTGGTTATTGCGCTTAATAACCTGGCAGAATTGAAGTCGCCTGCAAAAACACAAATGAATTTTGAATTTTTATTGGCCAGGCAAGACAGGGAACTCGCCGCTCACCTCAATAAAACATTTTCAATTAAGCCTTCTGTTGGAAAAATTGCTATAGGAGGTTTTGGCCTGATATACGAAGGTGAAACCGTTGACCTGATGGGCTTAAATAATATAGCAATGGGTCACAGCCCCGGCGACAGGAAAGGAATAAAAAATCATGCTGCTTTTAATAAGGATATTTTTTATACACTGAAGCCGGATGTTTTATTGCCCCAGGCTGTAACGGATTTAAATGAAGCACACATTGTTTATTTTGGATTGATCGATGCAAACAATTTTGATAACCAGGCAATGAAGAATATTTTTAATGATGCTGCTTTTCAAAAGCTATATCTTCCCGTTTATTTATATGATATAAAAAATAATACCGGCTATTTTTTATTTGCCGGTATTGATTTTATTGATCGTTTAAAAAATAATGCTGATTATAAAATCAGCATTATTAATTCCTGAAATATTAATTCAGGCTGATGGCTGGCTCTTTTTTGGCCACGCTATTTTCATAAATCTCTGTAAAGCTTTCAGTCCATTTCTGCCAGTTCAAATGTTCTTCAAATCGCTGCCTGCTTGAAGCGATAAGCTGCTGGTATTTTTCTTCATTAATAAATAACTCATTAATCAAACCGGCATAAGTGCTGCCCGGTGCTGAGTAAGGCAGGCAATACCCGTTAACACCGTCTTTCACTATTTCAGGAACGCCCCCGGTTTCAGTTGTTATAGCCGGAACGCCGTAAGCATTGGCTTCGCATCCTACCAGCAGCGAACAATCTGCGCGGGTTGGCACCAAGAGAAAATGAGCCGAAGACATGATATTTACAAACCTGTCGTAATCTTCTTTTTTATTCTTGTCAAGAAAAGGAATTACTTCCATATTGGGGTGCGCTATATGTGAAGGCGGCACACAACCGCAAACAATAAGTTTAGCCTGCACGCCATGCGTATAAATAAGATATTTTAAAACATCAAATGCAATGCTGCCACCTTTCCTGTCCCAGTCAACAGCAAGAAATAATAACGTGAGCTGTTTGTTCTCCAATTTTTTATAGATGATCTGCCTGTCAGGAATCATATCAATATTGGCACCGAATGGCGCGATAAAAACTTTATTGTTTGCGATATGATAATCTTTAATGGCAGATTCTGCAGCCCATATTGATGGATATATTACAGCAGAGCTTTTTTTCAGTGCATTCTTTTCCAAAAGATTGCCTTCAAGTTTTGAAAACCAGAACATTTTATTAAACTCACTGTAATCGTAGTTGCTTACTAATTCAAAAGTGGCATCAGTAATATAGATTACAGGCAGGTCTGTTTTTAGAAAACCCAGTTCAACAGAAGCTGCGGGTGCACAAATGCAATCATATTTTTTACCCTTAAGCTTTTTAGTAAACTGTTTGGCTGAATACCAGCTAAGCAGCAGGCTGTATTTTGTAATATATTCCTTTCTGAAAATTATTCTTGTGGCTTTGGCTATTGCACGCAAGGTTTTGTCAAGCCATTTTGGTGGTTTGATAGGCCCGAGGTAATCTACTTCATTGCCGCTTTTCTGTAATGCCTTTGCAATGTAGTAGGTTGTGCCCGACCAGGATTTCTTGTCTAAAGGGTCATTTAATGCTAAGTAAGCTATTCTCATTATATTTTATTGCCTCAGTTTTATAATGGTCGTTTTTCTCGCAAACGAAAAAAAATCCACCTGTGAAATAATAAGGTAACCAATCGGCTATTTTGCAATCGATCACCTGTAGAAATTTAATCCGCTTTGCAAAAAAAGAAAACGGAAATACATCTTCTACAAAGTTTGCCTTTCCAAAACGTACAATCTTTAAATTATGTTTTGATGAAAGCTGCTGAATATCTTTTTTAGAGAAAAACTGGATATGATCTAAGTTGTCTGCATCAGACTGCACGGTAGTGCCGCTATATCCTAATAATTTTTTTGATTTTACAATCAAATTCCATACCCGGTTGTTCTTATTTCTAAGTTTTAAAACAGGTTTGGTAATTATACTTTCCCTCGGCCCTTTGCCATTGGGAACGGTAATAATTAATTTACCTTTTGCAGTAAGGCTTCTTTCTAAGACTTCGAGTAAAGCATCCGGGTTATTAAGATGTTCCAGCACTTCACTGCATATTATTGCATCGTATCTTGAACCTTCTGCAACAAGCTGTTCAGCGCTTTTTGTCATGAATTTTACATTGCTGAGCTGGTTCAAAGCCGTTGCTTTTTCAATCGCCTTTTCGCTCACATCAATACCGGTTACGTTAAAACCAAAACGTCCGAGATGCCGGCTTATAACACCATTGCCGCAGCCCACATCGAGAATGCTTGCATTGGCCGGAAGAGCGCTTTGCAGAAAGTCTGCGATAAAATCTATGCGCTTCCTGTCGGCGATTCTTTCAAACTCATAAAAACTTGTTTTGTTGTTCATTGTTTTTAGTTATCAGATAAGATATTGGTATAAATATTTTCTATTTGCCTGGTCATTTTGCAAACGTCAAAATTGTTGGTAATAGTTTGCCTTGCAGCCTTTCCCAATTCATTTCTTAAAGCTTCATTATTCATTAATTCAAGCATGGCGCCAGTAAGCATTTCATCCCGTTGCGGTTCAATCAGTAATCCATTTTTTTTATGATGGATGATTTCAGAAGAGCCATCCACCTTGGTTGCTATTACCGGTTTTGCCATAGCCATTGCTTCCAGTAAACCAATAGGAAAACCTTCCCACAAAGAAGGCAGGCAGTACACATCGGATGAAAACAAAATGTCTGCAACATCAGTCCTGAACCCTTCAAATACAACATGGTTTTCCAGGCCAAGTTCTTTTGCCAACTGCACCGCTGCTTCCTTTAATTCACCATCGCCTACCATTAATAACAAGGCTTTAGGGTTGACCTCTTTTATTCTCTGAAAAGCTTTTATTAATCCCAATGGGTTTTTTTGAACGGTAGTTCTTCCAATAAAACTGAACACAAAACCATCTGCCGGAATATTCAATTCTTTTCTTAAAGATTTTCTTTCTGCATTGACCGGGCTGAAATGTTCAACATCAATTCCATTATAAACAACAGTGGAATTAAAGTTTGAAATATTATCCCTGCCTGTTTTTTGGTTAGATGCTGAAACTGAAATATTGCAGTCGGTTTTCTTTGTTATCCATTGCTCAAATAATATGCGTGCTTTTTTTACCGGTAAAGATTGATCGTCGTGAAAAGACCATCCGTGAATAGTATAAACAACAGGTAATCCTAATTTCCTGGCAGCCCAGTAAATATTGGATGTTGCCCTTGTACCATG
>JAEWBD010000087.1 GCA_023391315.1 Bacteroidota bacterium
GTTCTAAACTGTTCCAACACCTCACTCGTTTCTTTTGCTCCGGAATGATGAAGTCGCAGCGCTTCTGTCACAAGAGGATACTGATCTATAAAGTTCAGTCCCGGAATTTCATAAAGTTCAAATTCCGCCATTGTTTGCCTAAACCGATTTTCATCAATGCCCCAATATTGTAAATATTTAGGGCTGCGAATAAAAACTTCTTCCATCATTTCCTCGTCATTGTATAAAGCCCCAACTTCTAAAAATCCGTCTTGTGCTATTTCAAGTTGGTACTGCTCTAATTTATTCAGTACTTCGTATTTGTCAGCGTAACCACTATACGCAGGTTCTTCATCCTTGTAATTATAAACAAGGCAAATTTCGTCAGGCAGTTGTAACAGCAAAGTTTTAAATAAATGCCACAGTCTTTGGTTATCCACATTAATTTCAGCGAAGAATGTAAAAGGAAGTTGGTGAGTTTCATTATTGCGAAAAATAAATCCCTCAACAATATTTGCTGTTTTACTTTCAGCAATTTTATCCAAAATGTCATCCTGCTTCGGGACTTCGTGCGGCCCGGCAGTTCTTATGGTCGGTGGGAGTTGTAATATCGTCATAAAAGTTGCGTCAATCTACTTATTTATGTTATATAATATGAAACTATAAAAGCATTTTAATGTTATAACCGCGCCATTCCATCAATCCAAATATTCATAAATTTTACTTTTATCAATATCATTTAAGTAATGCGAATTCCTTATTACCTGTCGAAACTTATCAGCATCTTCTTTTGAAAGATTTAGTTTTTCTTTCGGGTTGTAAGTAAATGCGGAACTGCTGTCTTTAAGGCAAAATGTACCAGCATTATTGAAACCATACGTAAAATGTTCTATACCCACCTGGCAACCATTACAAAGCCCGTTCCAGTAGCTATAACGCGTTAGCATTAACGAAGTATCTGTAACCAAACACTCCGTTGTCATAATAGTTGCATCTGCATGATCAGCTAATACTTCATTTAATTTAAAGTTTAATATGCAATTGTTGGCTTCATCAAACAATAAAAGGGATTCATCTTCAGGATAAGGTTCCAGATCGTAAACTGAAAAACTATTATCCAGTTTTCCCACAATGGCTTTAATTCTTTTATAAAGAATATCCCCTCTTTTGAATTTTAATGTTCCCTGGTATGTTATAGTATCAATATAAATGTCCTGCGCTTTGCAGAAAGAAAAAGTGAATGCAGTAATAATCACTAAAAATATAATTCTCAGGCAGGTAAAAAAGTTAGGTTTCATAATAATGCTGTCTTGGATTGCACTCATTCCATTAATTTATAGGAAATCGGCCTATTTGCTTCAGAGAAAGTTCGCTTTTAATCTTCTTCGGCTTCATATAAATTAAAAACTAGCGAGTATCCGTCTTCCATCATTTGCTCATAATACTGCTTATAGTCGTCGGTCATATCTTCTTCACTATCAATTGTGAAGTATTCTTCCTCAAGCTCTATAATTTTCCAGTCTTCAGTCTCTATATAAAACTTCGCAAGCTCAAAAGCCCCATATATATCTTTATAATTGATAAATAAAACAGCATAAGCCCCTTTACATCTCCCATAAAATGATGACTTTCCGGTAGGTTTAACATGTGCAACAATTTGAAACATATTGGATAGCTTAGTTTTAAATTATTAAATAAAAGCAATTCCCGCAATCCTGTTTTCTTTCCGCGTTTCAGCCTTATTTTTCCGCGGAATACCCTCTGTTTTCCGCGTATTTCTGATTGTTTTCCGCGTTATATTCATAATCTTCCGCGTTTATTTCATTCTTTTCCGCGTTTTATTGATTGTTTTCCGCGGAATACTCACTTTTTTCCGCGTGAAACTGGTTTTTTTCCGCGTTTATTCAATTATTTTCCGCGTTTTACAGCTTGTTTTCCGCTACTTGCTGCTTACTGCTACCGTAAATTTTCCTTCTACTAACGTGGATGGGTTTACTACCGTTATAGTACCATATCCTTTCACTATACCAAACTGTTCTCCTGCGGGAATTATAGATGGCGCACTGGTGGTTGTGCTACCTTTATACAAATACAGGTCAGCATCACCAACATTAGTGAGCATTGACCCGATTATTACTGATTTATTCGTTATCTGCTCCCCTAACTTCAGCTTTGTAGTCCTTAACCTCGCCTTCTGGCTATTCTCATCCACCACAAAACCCCAGTTACCCAGTGCTTTTTGGTTATTACTGTATAGTTTCATTAAAAAATTACCGATTGTTTTGATGTGCGCCAGCACCGGCAGCCAAACCTGGTTGCGAAGTTCCGTTTCATTCTCGCTTTGCTGTGCTGTTGCGGTAAAACTGGTGTTATTCGTGGTGGCCTGTTCCACCACGGCGCTATCAGCATCCAGGTTTATGTTGTGCTGCGTGAGAAAAGGCTGCAAAGGGCTGTCACCATCGGGGTAACTGTTGTGTTTGGCGGCAAAAGCAATGAACACTTCCCTGCGTTGGGCAAAGGCGGCGGGGTAATTCACTCTGCCGCTGTCGGTAATGGTGATGCCCCAGTTGCCCAGTTCTTTGGTATTGCCTTTATAAAAGGTTTTCAGAAACTGAACGCTGCCGGTAAGGTGCGCCCACGGCGCCGTAAAATAATTATTGCGCAACTGCCGGTAGTTTTCACTCTGCTTTTTAAGCAGGGCGCGGCTGGCATCGTGCGTTTGCGCCGCAGTAGCCGCCGCTTCATCGTTAGTGAGCACAATATTTTGCTGTGCCAGGAACGCGGTGAGCGGGCTGGCAGCGCCAAGCGCCGTGTTTTGAGCAATAATGTTGTGCAGCAGGGTAACCTGGCTGGTAAAATCCTCGGGAATAGTTAGTCGTGCCATAATAATGGATTGTTGGTTTAGTGATGTAATAGGTTTACAGGTATATAGTTGGCCTAGGTTATTTAAATCGTTAGTTGATAACCAAATTTAGGAGATTTCTGAATATTTAAAATGATTTTTTTCAACGCTATTTCCCTTTCCTTCCGGTGTTTGGCGGCGGTTTACGGGCTATTGCAGCTCTACTAATAAATATCGCTGCTTTTAAAGGCAGGTGCAGATTCCCGCTTTCACGGAAATTACCGGCGGATGGTTGCATGTATTCCATATCATGGCATAGCCCTTATGCAAAATGATAAAGCCGCTGCGCAGGCAGGATAAAGCAATCTCTATCCACAACACAACAATTTCATTCGTTATGCCTGGCCTGACCGGAGATCTGCTTTTACAATATAAAATGGCCAATGCAATCTGTATTTACCCCAAATCTCGCAAGCTTATACAGCAGGTTCCCGCTTTCGCGGGAATGACGTGCCGGTGCGTGTATGTTTCCTTGCTTCCAATAATAACACAGTCGTTTTGCAGGGAAACAATTATCCGTAGTCTCTTGCAATTATCCCTTCATCAGAAACGAACATTCCATGTAACGGCGGGAATAATGGGAAACAGTGACACCTGTTTGGCCGTAACCTTCAAACTGCCGTCGGCCAGCCTGCCATCCTGGTCAAAATAATAGAAATACGGGTTTTGGCGGCTGTAAGCATTGTAAATGCTAAACACCCAACTGCCTTTATACTTGCGCGGTTTCTTTTGTTTGGGCGTATATGTCACCGCCATATCGAGGCGGTGGTAAGGTTTCATGCGATAAGCATTAATGCTGCTGAATTCCTGCGTAAGCGTGCCATCTACAAAGTAAAAACGCTCCGGCAGCGAGGTGGCATTGCCCGTGCCAAAAACAAAAGTGGACGAAAGCTTCCACTTGGGCGAAAGTTCATAAATGCCCACAATGGAAAGATCGTGGCGGCGGTTGTATTTGCTGGGATATTTACGGCCTTCATTCAACGCCGGGAAGCGCCGCCAGGTCCAGGAGAGCGTATAACCCACCCAGCCGGTAAGCCGCCCTTTTACTTTATTGATAAATAACTCGCTGCCATAGCTCCAGCCCTTTCCAAACACAAAACTTTCCTCGGGATCGGCCAAACCGGGCGTATATCCCTCCTTATATTCTATCTGGTGCCGCATGGTTTTGTAATAAACCTCTAAAGAAGTCTCAAACATGTTGTTGGCAAAGTTTCTAAAGTAGCCCGCAGCGTATAAAATGCCATCCTGCGGCTGCACCCGGTAAGTAGAAGGCACCCAGATATCGGTGGGCAGCGTGGTTCCGGAGTTACTTACAAGATGTATATACTGAAGATTGCGCGTTATGGAAGCTTTGATGGAACTATTGTTATCAAACCCATAACGCAGAGTAATTCTCGGCTCAAAACCGCTGTAAGTTTTTACGTTTTGGCCGCCTTTATACACCGTGCTGTCCAGTTTATTGCCATTAGCGTCAGTAGTGAAGGAAGTATAGGGCCCAACTTGTTGAAAAGCGCTGAAACGCACGCCGTAATTGATCTTAATATGGTTGGTTACATCCCAATCATCCTGGATATACAGGCCAAATTCGTTGGCAAACTTGCGTTGCGTGTTAGCCGGGGCAAAAACAATGGAATCCTGGCTGCCGCTGGCCACGCTGGGAAAGAAAGTATGATAGATATACTGCCCGCCGAACTTTATTTTGTGCGATGTAGAGGCAAAATAGTCCACATCGGCTTTGGCGCTCCAGTCTTTAATGCCGGAAGAGAGGCCAATTTTGAAATCATCCTGCTTACCGAGGAAATCAAACTTATAATCATTATAAATAAGGGAAACATTAGAAAACAATTTCTTGCTGAAACTGTGGTTCCAGCGAAAAGTGGCTGTGCTGTTGCCCCAGGGAATGGTGGTGCTGAACGAACGGCGGGCATTGTTGAACTTAAATTTGTCCCTTCCAAAATAACCACTCAGGTACAGATGGTCATTATTGGAGATTTGATAGTTAACCTTGGCATTCAGGTCATAAAAATAATAGCCCGAGCCATAAAAGCTGCTGCTCTTCTTAATAAAGGGCTGCATCAGCACATCAATATAGGTTCTGCGGGCCGAAATAATGTAGGAAGCCTTGTTTTTAATGATGGGTCCCTGTATAGAAAGGCGCGATGCAATTAAACCAATGCCTGCATCTACCTGTGTTTTGTTTACATTGCCGTCTTTCATGGCAATATCAATAACCGAAGAGAGCCTGCCGCCATATTGCGGGGGCATTCCACCCTTAATTAAGCTCAGGTTCTTCACCGCATCGGAATTAAATACCGAAAAAAAGCCAAAGAGGTGGCCGGTGTTGTACACCACGGCTTCATCCAGCAAAATAAGGTTCTGATCGGGGCCGCCACCGCGTACATAAAAGCCGCTGTTGCCCTCACCGGCGTTGCGCACGCCCGGTAATAGCTGTAACGTTTTAAGAATATCGGTTTCGCCCATAAAAGCAGGCAGGGATTTAACCGTATTAATGCTTAAATCCACCTGCCCCATCTGTGCGCTCTTTACATTGTTCAGTCTTTTCTGCGCGGCAGTGGTTACCACCACATCCTGCATGGTAGCGGCGGTGGGCACCAGCATAATATCCTGCGAAATATCTTTACTAAAATCCGCATCAATTTCCTTTGGGGTGTAACCCACGAAGGAAAAGATGAGTTTATAATTCCCGGCGGGCAAAGTGACGGAAAAATAGCCGTATTGATTGGTGGCCACCCCACGATTTTCGTTGCTTACCAGCACGCTGGCGTTAATTAAGGTTTCGCCGGTGAGGGAATCCTTCACATAACCCTTCCAGGTAAACTTTTGCTGCGCAAAAAGCTGCGAAGCCGTAAGCAATAAGGTAAGAATTAAGGCGGTGCGCATCATTTACTGTTGCATATTATTGATGGAATCTTCAATAATACCACATTCCAGCATGGCATTCCTGTATTTAGGATGAAACTTGCCCAAATACGGGTTATCAATAGCTTTTTCGGTTGAAATCCACCAGCCTTCGCGCTCATCATCAAAAGCCATCGGGCATTTTTTGTGGTAAATAACGGCTTTATCGTAGCCGGTTGTTTTTATAAGGTGATAAATGCCTTCGGAGGCGGTGTAAAAAAAGCGGCGCTTGTTATTAATAGAGTCAATCGTAATTAAAGTTTGCAGTGCATCGGCAGCATTTTGGGCAATGCTGGTGGCTTTGGAGGCCGCAGCTTCATCGGGCATTTGTTCATAGGGCACACTTATTAAAGATAGCTGCAGGGCGGTGGCATATTTATCGGCGGCAACGGTATCCCAGTTAATAAACGCCGTGAGCAGGCTGTCATAATTCACAAGCAGGCTGTCGAAAGCCACATTAAAGGAGTCGGTGTTTTTGCTTACGGAAGTTTTTACGTCCGGCGTTTTATTTTCTGCCGGTTTATTATTGCAGGCCATTATGATAAACATGAAAAACAAAGCGGTAACGGCGTATTTCAATTGCATCATCAACAGGTTTTTGGCAAAGGTAATGGCAAACTTATTGAAGACGGGCGTTTAAACATCAGCGGTAGGTTTGCTATTGTTTTTTAAACATCTTAATTTATCAGCGGCCCGTCATTTCTAAGGAGCATAGTAGGATGATTATCTTCAAATGAATCATGCATGCGACTGAGAAATCTCCCGAGGTGAACGTTGTTCAAAATAAACATCTCAAACCCTTTAAATTTTAAGAGATTTCTCCTGTCGTCGAAATGACGTGCGAAGGGGGTTTTGTTTTGCAGGCAGCGTTTAGTTTGGTAACCCAGATTAGCCAGCGGGCCGTCATTTCGAAGGAGCATAGTAGGATGATTGTCATTTAAACGAATGATTCATGCGACGGAGAAATCTCCCGAAGTTAACGTTGTTCAAAATAAACATCTTAAACCCTCTAAATTTTAAGAGATTTCTCCTGTCGTCGAAATGACGTGCGAAGGGGCTGCGTTTTTTTAGGGGCAAAATAAATTAAGCAGTTCCATAAGCGTCTGACCGTTATTCATAATCAATCTTAATCAAATAACTCAACGCAATTCTGATAAGCACATTTTTCGCACTTTATGCACGTGTTGTGCAACAGTTTGAAAGCATATAAATTTCAATCCATTAAATTTGCACGGTTTTTTTCCACTCTTGCTATCATCACAAAATTGAAAATAGTTTATAATGGCAGATATATTTGAAAGGCTTATTAAGAATTATGGCCCTATCGGCGAGCATCGCCAACGTTCCCACGGATATTATACTTTCCCTAAACTTGAAGGCGACATTGGCAACCGCATGCAGTTTCGCGGTAAAGAAGTGGTGGTTTGGAGTTTAAACAATTATTTGGGACTGGCCAATCATCCCGAAATACGCAAAACAGATACCGAAGCGACGGCAAATTTTGGCCTCGCCTACCCTATGGGCGCCCGCATGATGAGCGGCAACAGCATTTACCATGAACAGCTTGAAAGAGAACTGGCTGCATTTGAACATAAGGAAGACGCTATTCTGTTAAACTACGGCTACCAGGGCATTATGAGCGCTATTGATACGCTTTGCGGCCGGCACGATGTGGTGGTGTATGATGCGGAATCGCATGCCTGCATTATTGATGGCCTGCGCCTGCACCCGGGGCACCGTTATGT
>JAEWBD010000123.1 GCA_023391315.1 Bacteroidota bacterium
GGCTGCTATGATTGGCGTGGAAGGCGGCCACATGATTGAAAACAGTTTAAGCAACCTTGATAATTTATATGCACGTGGCACCCGTTATTTAACGCTAACCTGGAATAATAATAATGAATGGGCTACGAGCGCCAAATTTGAAACCGATTCCGCTCAATCGCAGCGTAAAATGGGGCTAACAGATTTTGGCAAACAACTCGTGCAGCATATGAATAAAATAGGCATGATGGTAGATGTAAGCCATGTTGGTGAGAAAACTTTTTGGGATGTAATCAATACTACCACAAAGCCCGTTATTGCTTCGCATAGTGATGCCTATTCAATTTGCCCTGTACCCAGGAATTTAAAAGATGACCAGATAAAAGCTATTGCAAAGAATGGCGGCGTTATACAATTGAATTTTTATTCCGGGTTTTTAGACAGCGGATTTGATAGGAAAGAAAAAGCATTCGAAGCGCGTCATGCCGCGGAAAAAGATTCTTTGGTGAAAACCGGCAAGAATGAATTTTTTGCCGAAAATGCATTGTTTATAAAATATGCAGATGAAATGCGTGATTTGCGTGCGCCATTTCATTTAATACTCGATCATCTTGATCATATAGTTAAACTCGTTGGTGTTGACTATGTAGGTATGGGCAGCGATTTCGATGGTATCAGTTTTCCGCCGCAGCATATGGATGATATTACTGCTTACCCTTTAATTACAAAAGCTTTGCTGGAACATGGCTACAGTAAAACAGATGTTGAAAAAATACTTGGTGGAAATTTTATAAGAGTGCTAAAAGCAAACGAAGTGCAGTAAGGTATATTGGATATTACTAAAAATAATGAATGGCGGAAGATTGCTTCCGCCATTCATTATATATTACTTTATTAAATAGGGTTGCAGGGCTTTCTGCCATATAGCATAACCATTTGCATTCATGTGCAGGCTGTCGCTTAAAAATATTTCTGGCTTAACATCTTTATTTTCGTTTAACATAGGTTGGTACACGTCAACAAAAGAAGCATGCTGTTGTTTGCCAATGTAGTCTTTAATCAATGTATTGGCTTCCGTCATTTGCGGCCAGTATTTTCTCCTGCTGGGGCTTGGTTTAATTGAAATAAAAGCAACAGGCACATCTGGCAGTTTCGAACGGATGATTGTATATAAAGTTTTAAACCGATCAAACACCATATTGGCAGACACATAATTCTTGCCGGCAAAATCATTTTCACCACAATAAATAACTATTTCTTTTGGCTGATATGGAAAAATAATGTCGCTGGCATAACGGATAAGATCAGGTAAAGAAGAACCTCCAAAACCCCGGTTAAGAATAGTATAGCCAGGAAAGTAAGACTGCACATCTTTCCATTTTGTAAAAGAAGAGCTGCCGATAAACAGTATAGGATGTTGTGGCGGCGGGTTCATGCTGTCTTGTTGTTTAAATTGCTGAATATCGTTGTAAAAGGGTGGTTGCTGTGCATGCAGGCTTACAGATAAAACAAAGCAAAAAATAAAAAGGTAACAGGCAATACGTTTCATGCTTTAATAATTTGATTTATTGTTTCAAAGATAAATGCTGCCATAAAAAATCCTGTAAAGAATAAAACAGTTACTGTTAAAATATAAATTTTAATTATGGCCAGGCTTTTTTGCCACCATGGTTAATATGGTGGCGATACCCACCTGTTCGTTACTATCATCCAATATTTCAACCAGCCATTTTACAATACCGCGCGGTATATCGGTTGGTTCTTTTTGTTCCTGCGGAATTTTTTCTTTGCAGGTAAGTTTTACATAAAGCTCAGTACCGGGATAAACAGGTTTCGTAAAACGCAACTCATCAATACCATAATTTAATAACACTGGATTTTTTTCATAACTGTGCACAAACAAACCTGCCGCAACACTCATAATAAAATAGCCATGCGCCACCTGTTGTTCAAACATGGTACCTGTAAAATCTGTATGGGTTAGATGCGCATAAAAATGATCGCCGCTTACATCGGCAAAGCGGTTAATGTCTTCAGTTGTTATTGTTCTTTTTTGTGTGATGATTTGTTCACCAATTTGCAGTTCATCAAAATATTTTTTGAATGGATGAATAGCATTTTCAATACCCTTTGCATGTTGCTGATAAACGTTTGTAATATTAGTGATACTTGTTGGCGAGCCTTGTATAGCCACTCTTTGCATGTAATGTTGTACACCACGAATGCCGCCCATTTCTTCGCCGCCGCCAGCCCTGCCCGGACCGCCATGAACCAACATTGGCAACGGCGAACCGTGGCCGGTACTTTCTTTGGCGCACGCTTTATTCAATATTAAAATTCTGCCGTGATGCGTGCCAGCACCTAACACATATTGCTTTGCAATTTTGTCGTTTGCAGTAACAATAGAAGAACACAAAGACCCTTTACCCAGCTTGCTTAAAGCAATCGCTTCTTCCATATTTGTATAAGGCATAATGGTGCTTACCGGCCCAAAGGCTTCCACTTCATGCACTGCCGTTGATGTAAAGGGTTTTTCATTCACTAATAATATGGGTGAAATGAATGCGCCCTTATTGGCATCGGCATCCATCACTTCAACACTATCTAATGCGCCATATACAATTTGTGTTGATGCCAGTAATTTTTGCACCTGCTGTTTTACTTCATTGCGCTGCGATTGCCCTGCCAGTGCGCCCATTCTCACTTTATCATTTAAGGGGTTGCCGATAACGGTTTTTAACAAGGCCTGTGATACAGCTTTGCACACATCTTCCATCTTATTTTCCGGCACAAATATTCTCCTGATGGCGGTACATTTTTGCCCGGCCTTTACCGTCATTTCTTTTCTTATTTCTTTAATAAAAATATCCCATTCGGCATCGGCAGGGCTTACGTCATCACCCAAAACAATACAATTCAAACTATCGGCCTCCATATTAAATGGTACAGATTCATCTAAAACCCTGTCATGTTTTTTAAGCTTTAATGCAGTTGATTTGGAGCCGGTAAACGTAATCACATCCTGCGCTGTTACATGATCCAGTAAATCACCAACGCTGCCACATATGAATTGCAATGCGCCTTTTGGTAAAATGCCCGAAGCTATAATTGATTTCACAACGGCTTCGGTTAAATAACTAGTAAGCGTTGCCGGTTTTACAATAGCCGGCACACCGGCGAGCCAGTTCACTGCGCATTTTTCCAGCATGCCCCACACGGGAAAATTGAAAGCATTGATGTGAATGGCAACGCCTTCTTTCGGCACCAACATATGATGGCCCATGAATGTATTTTGTTTGCTGAGGTTGATGCCTTCGCCATCAACTGCAAACGTTTCATCTGGAAATTTCCGGCGCAGCGAAGCATAAGCAAACAGGTTACCAATGCCACCTTCAATATCAATCCAGCTATCGGCTTTGGTAGCACCGGTTTTATAGGAAAGCGCGTAGAATGTATCAAGATGATTACGCAGGTGTAAAGCCAGCGCCCGTAACATGCGGCCGCGTTCGTGAAAAGTAAGCCTGCGTAAATTCGGATTGCCCACGCTGTGTGCATAATCAATCATGGCTTTAAAATCGAGGCCGTTGGTTGTGGCAGTTGCAACCGGTTCTCCTGTTACCGCATTGTATAAAAACTGGCCATCACCATCACCGGTGATCCATTCATTCCTAACCAAATTTTCAAGTTTATTCATATAGCAATTTGTTTGGCAAAACTAACGACTGATAGTTGTATGCAAATTATAGAACGAAAGAATTGCATTCATGTAGTTGCCTTGCATTAATTAAAGCAGCAATTGCGCTGGTGCAATTTTGTTATATTGCGTCAACCTTAATGCTGCTGCAGTTTTATCACACATTTAAATTCACGCAATCAAAATGAAAAAATTTTTCTTTTTCTGTTCGTTGGTTTTGGCTTTACATTTTACCGCTTTGGCGCAGCAAAAAAAAGAAATGTTGCCTACTGCCCGTATTGATAATTCGCTCGACAGTGCCGTTGTGAACTATAAAAAGCAGCAGCGCTCCATTACCTATGGCAGTGTTACGGTTGAGGGCAAAGCCATCAATTATGAGGCGGTTGCAGGCAGCCTGGTGTTTAAAAATGCGCAAGATACACCTATCATCAGCATGTCGTATACAGCCTATTTTAAAAAAGATGATGATCCGGCACAGCGGCCGCTTACTTTTATTTACAACGGTGGCCCCGGTAGTTCTACCATCTGGCTGCACATGGGCGCCTGGGGCCCGCAGAGAGTGTACATTG
>JAEWBD010000268.1 GCA_023391315.1 Bacteroidota bacterium
CGCACGCTGTGTAATGTATTGGTTACATCCCCAGTAATTCAGGTTTACGATCCATTGGCCGAGGAAATACATGGAAATACCCGGCAAAATCACGTAACGCTGAATATCATATTGAGAACTTTCTGCAGTAGGTTTATCAAATATCATGTGGAAATGATCGGGTGCATCTTTCAATAAGGTAGAAAAACCATTGGCTACCCCCGTGCCATCGCCAACATGATGGCTTACCTGCTGTAGTGCAAAATAAATGGTTGCAAAACCTCCGATAATTAATACAGCTACCTGTATTACATCAGTAAAGCCAATTACCTTCATGCCTCCCAGTGTAATGATAAGGGCAAAAAAAGCCAGCCCTATCATAATCGGATGCAAATATTCCGGGCCTACAAGGCCGCTGATGGCCACAGCACCGAGGTATAGTATTGAAGTAAGGTTTACGAGTATGTAAAGAAACAGCCAAAACACCGTCATGATTAATGATACTGTATTATTATACCGCATCTTCAAAAACTGCGGCATGGTATATATCTTATTCTTAAGATATATCGGCATAAACCACACGGCGATAATAATAAGCGCAATAGCAGCAACCCATTCATAACAAGCTACCGCTACACCGGCAAAAAAACCATCACCGCTCATACCCACAAATTGTTCGGCAGAAATATTGGAGGCAATTAAAGAAGCGCCTATTGCCCACCACGTTAAAGAACCTTCAGCAAGGAAGAACGCTTTTGAATCATGTTCTTTGCTTTTGCGGCGGCGATAAATCCAATATCCATACGATGCTACGATTAAAAAATACAGGATAAATACTAAGTAGTCTTGCGTTACAAGCTTGTTCATGTATCGTTAGTTTAATTTTTTGTTTGAAATTAATGTAGCAGGGTATAAATAATTAAAAGTAGCCAATGGTTCTTGCGTTATAACAGGTAAAAAATATGCAGCGTTATTTATAATATGCTTCACTCCAGCGCAACTCATTTTTAAGGCTATAAAGATTAGTATTCTTGTCTATTAAAACAAATTCAATATTTGCCATGGCCGCAAAGTCTTCCAGGTGTTCGCTTGTTAAGTTCTGGCTATAACATGTATGATGTGCGCCGCCTGCATATATCCAGGCTGCGCATCCGGTTTTCATATCGGGCAATGGTTTCCATAAAACCCTTGCCACAGGAAGCTTTGGCAGCTTATGTTTGGGCTTAACGGCTTCTACTGTATTTACCAGCATCCTGAAACGGTTACCCATATCAATGATTGATGCATTTAATGCAGCGCCTCCGTTCACATCAAATACCAGGCGCACAGGATCTGCCTTGCCGCCAATACCGAGCGGATGAATTTCACAGGAAGGCTTTTTGTTGGCGATGGATGGGCAAATCTCCAGCATGTGCGAACCCAATACCATTTCATTGCCTTTTTCAAAATGATAAGTATAGTCTTCCATGAAACTGTTGCCGCCTTTTTAACCATGCGCCATCACTTTCATGGCGCGAACCAATGCCACCGTTTTCCAATCACCTTCGCCGGCAAATCCATAACCTGACTGCATTAAGCGTTGTGCGGCTATACCGGGTAATTGCAACATGCCATGCAGATCTTCAAACGTGTCGGTAAAACCTTTGAAGTTGTTAGCTTCCATAAAAGTTTTCAGGCCCAGTTCAATTCTCGCTGCATCTTTTAATGACTGGCGTTGTTTGCCCTTCTTTTTTAAAGCGTCGGCCAAAACATAACTGTCTTCATATTCCTCCATAAGCCTGTTTACATCAGCATCGCTTATGCTGTTGATTACTGCAACGAGATCGCCAATGCCATAGGTATTTACAGAAAAACCGAACTTATATTCTGCTTCCACTTTATCACCATCGGTAACGGCAACATAGCGCATGTTGTCACCGAGACGCAGGAATTTGGCGCCCTGCCAGTCGTGCCAGCCTGCTGCAGCCCGGCTCCATGTTTCAATGCTTTTTAAAGTGTCCTCATCTTTCCAGTATCCAACCACCACTTTTCTTTCCATGCGTAAACGGCTAACCATAAAACCAAATTCACGGTCGCCGTGTGCGCTTTGATTCAGGTTCATAAAATCCATGTCAATAGAATTCCATGGAATATCACGATTGAATTGTGTATGCAGATGCAGCAAAGGTTTTTGTAAAATTTTCAGGCCGTTGATCCACATTTTGGCAGGAGAGAAGGTATGCATCCAGGTGATGATACCGATACAGTTTTGCGAAGCGTTTGCTTCTTTAATGGTCGCTGTAATTTCCTCAGGTGTTTTTACAGTTGGCTTGAAAATAACAGGGAAAGGAATTTGTTTTGATGCGTTTATTCCGTTTACAATTTCCTGCGAGTGTTCAGCAACCTGCTTTAAGGTTTCTTCTCCATATAAATGCTGGCTGCCGGTAATGAACCATATCTCCAGGTCTTTTAAATCTATCATGGTTGTGTATTTATTATAGTTTGATTGTTTGATGTTGATTCTAAATCGCCAGACGTGAAAGCTCCGGAACCTGATTATTTGTTATTAAATCATTCCTTTTAATTTTTTATAAATAAGCCGAACTCAATTCGAACTTAAAATTTTCACGTTCTTAAATTCACGTCTCACAATTGAGGCTTCACGTCAATCATTCCTGCCCGTAATAACTGTTAGGCCCGTGCTTTCTTTCAAAATGCTTGTTGATTAACGCATCTTTCATGCGCAATACATTTGCATTTACTGATTCTGTTATGAAAGCCATTTTTGCCAATTGCTCCAATACAGCGCTATTGTACACCGCTTTGGCGGCTGTTTTAGCCCATGTAAACGGCGCATGGTTGCCCACCAAAATCATTTCAACATCTGTATAGCTAAGATTTTTTTCTTTTAATGCATTGATGATCTGGAAGCCGGTTTCATATTCATAGTCGCCTTTTATCATTTCATCACTCATGGGCGCAGCGCAGGGAACATCGCTGGTTAAATGATCTGCGTGCGTTGTACCATAAATAGGTATATCGCGAAGGCTTTGCGCCCAGGCCGTTGCATAGGTTGAATGTGTATGCACAATACCGTTTATTTCCCAGTGTTTATATAAAACAGCATGTGTAAGCGTGTCTGATGAAGGGCGGAGATTGCCTTCAACTGTTTTGCCGTCAAAGTCAACAATCACCATTTTTTCGGGTGTGAGCTCTTCATACGGAACACCGCTTGGCTTAATGGCAAAAACGCCGAGACTTCTGTCTGCGGCGCTAACGTTACCAAAGGTGAACAAAACAAGATTAAGTTTTGGCAACTGCATATTGGCTTCAAAAGCTTCCTGCTGTAAGTGTTCGTATTTGCTCATGTGGGATGAATATTTTTTGTGGATCGACAACGAGAAACCTTCCAGATTGATTATTGTTATAAAACGTGTATTTGTTGATTAATTTTTTATAAAACTCTTTGGATAACCATTAAAAGAACAAATGAGCTGCAAACCATTGTTGCCATAAAATATGCAGTACAAGGGAGTGACACAACGAAGCTCAATAGAAATTCACCTGCAGGTTATCAAACAAAATTCAAAAAACTATTTAGTTATAAATTCAAACCCGGCTTTCACTTAAACCTTCACCTTCATGCTTGCCGATTCACGTCAATTATTTTAATGTAACCAGCACTACGCTCATAGGCGGAAGGTTTATGCTTAAATCGTTACCAATCTTTTTAAAATCTGAAAAAGCGGCAAGCTTTACTTTATTGGGATTATCAAATGTATTGATATCACTGAAGCTGGCTGAAGTTAAAACCTGGCCTTCTGTTGTTTTAAACGAAGCCCCGTTCAGGCTTGCATTCACTGTTATTTTATTTTTCGGGTCAATATTTACCAGTGTAATATGAATAACGCCGTTGCTGTCTTTTGATGCAGATGCATTAACAGCGGGAATGCTTTCTTTGCCATATTTATAATCAGGGCTGAAGAAGTTCACCGGCAATAAAGTTGCATCCTGGTGATATTTATACAAATCAAAAACATAGTAAGTTGGCGTAAGCACCATCTTTTCTTTTTGCGTAAGCACCAGTGCCTGCAAAACATTTACGGTTTGTGCAAGGTTGGCCATTCTTATGCGGTCGCAATGTTTATTAAATATGTTTAATGATGATGCGGCAATCAATGCATCGCGCAGGCTGTTTTGCTGGTATAAAAATGCAGGGTTTGTATTGGGTTCAGGATCTGTCCAAATGCCCCATTCATCCACGCACAGGCTTACTTTTTTCTCAGGATCATATTTATCCATGATAGCACTGTGTTTGTTGATGAGCGTTTCAATATTCAGGCAGCTTTTCAATCCTTTAAAATATTCTTCTTCATTAAAATTGGTTGCTGAACCTTTGTGCTGCCAGTTATTTACGATGGTATAATAGTGCATGGAATAACCCCACATTTGATTGGGTCTTACGTTTTTCATGCTCACTTCCGTCCAGTTATAGTCATCTGCATTGGCGCCGCTCATGATCTTTTTTAAAGGTGCGCCGGGATAGTTTATACAAAAAGCAGCATAGCGTTTATACAGATCGGCATAATATTCCGGCGTCATATCGCCGCCGCAGCCCCAGCTTTCATTGCCCACGCCCCAGAAAGCAACTTTATAGGGATCAGCATGACCGTTGGCACGGCGCATGTCGGCCAGTGTGCTCTTGCCGCCGAAATTGAGATATTCAATCCAGTCAGACATTTGCTGCGGTGTGCCTGTTCCAACATTACCGGCAATATACGGTTCGCAGTTCAGCAGGTTGCATAGTTGCAAAAATTCATCGGTGCCAAAACTATTATCCTCCGGAACCATGCCCCAGGTGGAGTTGATGCGCAATGGCCTTTTATCTTTCGGCCCAATACCATCGCTCCAATGGTACCTGTCTGCAAAACAGCCGCCGGGCCAGCGCAATAAAGGAATATTGATGGCTTTCAATGCATTCACCACACCCATTCTTATGCGGCCCTGTTTTGGTACATTCAATGTTGAATCTTCAAGATAAAAACCATCATAAATGCAGCGGCCAAGGTGCTCTGCAAAATGGCCATAAATAAAGCGGCTGATCTTGTCTTTATCAGCCTTTGCATTCACCTGCATGCTTACGGTTTCCTGTGCAAAAACAGCAACCGAAATACAAATAATAAGAAGCGTTGTGGTAAGTTTCTTCATCATAAAGCAAGGTTATTTTATTATTTACTCATTGTGAGATGTTCAATTGCTGCACCGAATTGTTTATACTTCGTATAGCGTTTATTATATAGCGCCGCCTTTGATTTGTCCGGCACATATTCCGCTTCAAAACCGCGGCCCATTGAAGCCATAGCATCTTCCACTTTATCGTATAAACCCGCAGCTGTTGCGGCAAACATGGCTGCGCCTGCGGCGCAGGTTTGTTCACTTTTATGGATGCGGATAGGCATCTGCATAATATCGGCCATCATCTGCATGATGAATGATGATTTTTTAGCAACACCGCCCATACCTATCAAACCTTTCACCGGGATTTTTTCTTCTATAAATCTTTCAACAATAGCCCTGGCGCCAAAGCAGGTGGCCTCCGCCACTGCCCTGAACATACGGGGGGCATCGCTGCCAAGGCTAAGGCCATAAAAAGCGCCTTCGAGCATCTGGTTGGCATCAGGTGTTCTTCTTCCGTTAAACCAGTCAACCGCTAATTCATCATCTTCGTTTACTTCAAGCAGTGCGGCGTGTTTGGATAATGATGCAATAAGTTTGCTTTCGCTTTCTTCAATAAATTTGCTGGTTGTATCAGCGTCGATAATGCCAGGCTGGTTAAGGGTTTGTTTCAAAGGCCACATTAGTAAATTCCTGAACCAGGCATAGGCATCACCGAATGCCGACTGGCCTGCTTCCATACCCATCATGCCCGGAATAACAGAGCCGGGTACCTGCCCGCATATTCCTTTTACTAAAATATGCTGTACTTCTTTTTCCGGTGCAACGAGAATATCGCAGGTGGATGTGCCCATCACTTTGCTCAAAAAATAAGGTTCTATCTGCCCGCCC
>JAEWBD010000358.1 GCA_023391315.1 Bacteroidota bacterium
AAAAGTAAGCATATCAAGGGCAAAAGTGGCTGTAGATTTCCCGGCGAGTTTTATGCTCATCGCCTCTATGAATCCCTGCCCCTGCGGGTTTTATAATCATCCCGACAGAGAGTGCACCTGCCCGCCCGGTGCTGTTCAGAAATATCTCAACAAAATATCCGGGCCATTATTGGACCGCATCGACCTGCATGTGGAAGTAACACCGGTTGCCTTCAGTGAATTAAGCAATATGCAGGCAAAAGGCGAATCTTCTTCAGTTATCCGGGAGCGGGTAATAAGAGCAAGGGAAATTCAGACGGAAAGATATAAGGGTATTGAAGGTATGTATGCCAATGCACAAATGAGCAGCAAGCAGCTAAGGGAAATTTGTGTAATCAATACAGCCGGTGAAAACCTGTTGAAACGCGCTATGGAAAAATTAAATTTATCTGCACGCGCTTATGACCGCATATTAAAAGTAAGTCGTACGGTTGCCGATCTTGCGGGTAGTGTTGATATAAAAGTGGAGCATCTCGCCGAAGCTATTCAATACCGGAGTCTGGACAGGGAAGGTTGGGCGGGGTAGCAAACAGTATCAGACAATACTTAATAACCCATTGCGAAGCTAAGTGCAAAGAGTAATAAGTAACTTGGTAAAAACCCGGTTACGGCACATACTTTATTTCCCTAATACTTTAATGATGCTATCTACAATAAGCTGTTTGCCGGTTTTTAAGCAATTATTTTTTCAGCCGTATCAATCATTTATCTTTAGCCCGTAAAATAGCTTTTGATTATAATTTTCAAATTATTGCTATGCTAAAAAAGATACTCATCATTACCGGTGATGCCGGTGAAAGCTTTGAAATCTTATATGCCAGCCACAGGTTGCGGGAAGCCGGTTATACGTCGGTTATTGCAGCACCCGCCGTAAAAAGAATGAATCTTGTAATGCATGACTTTGAACCGGGCTGGGATACTTATGTGGAAAGAAAAGGTTATTTAGTAATGGCTGATATTTCTTTTGATGACGTAAACACTGCTGATTATACAGCCGTGCTTATGCCCGGCGGGAGAGCGCCTGAATACCTGCGCAATGATGAACGTGTCATAAAAATTGTAAAAGAATTCTATACTACAGGTAAATATGTTTTTGCTATATGCCATGGCACACAAATATTGGTAACCGCTGGCCTTGTAGATAAAAAAAATATTGCCTGCTATGAACATGTAAAATCTGAAGTAGAAGCCTGTGGCGGCATATATGTAAAAAACGATGAAGCCGTACAGGATGGTAAAATTGTAACAGGCAAAACCTGGCAATCGCATCCTGAATTTTATAAAATAGTATTTAGCTGCCTGGAACATTAAAAACGCCGGAATATCATTTCTGTATGTCGCGGGGAGAAATTTATCCCACCCTGCCAGGTCTCCGGCTTTAAATACAATTCCGCAGTTCATAATCTTAAGCAGAGGACCTGCCGGCAAACGGATTTCTGTATAAGCTAACTTTTTGTTGTTAAAAATTATCCGGTTTTAGTTCCTTCTGCTTATTGCCTGTTACTATAACTTTGATATTCTGCAACTGCTTCTTATTATAACGCTGAAAAATGGGCCTGTTAAAACGTCGTTCTAACTTTTTCTATATACTATTACTGCTTATAAATGCTTTCAATACAAAAGCTCAAGGGCTACAATTTAATGCTAATGACAGCCTGCTTATAAAACGTACATCCTATAATGTTTTTAATGGCAATGCCACCTTTAGCCATCATCTTTTAATAAGTTTTGATCTTTCTGTATGGGACAGGTCTAATCTTGGGTACATATTAAATGTGGCCGATAAAGAAAACTCTTACAGCCTTAGCTATCTTTTTAATAATGATACGGGTTATCTCAATTTTAATATTGATGCGAGGAGCAATAAAATTAAAATTCCGCTACAGCCGTCGCTTTTGGTAAGAAAGAAATGGATGAAAGTGGTAATGAATTTTAACCTGGACAAAGACGAGGTGACCATTGCCGTTAATAATAAAAATTATCAGACCAGCGAATTAGGATTACATGATAAGATAACAGCAAGATTGGTGTTTGGCAAAAATCCTTTATATACTGAAGTGCCGCATATAGCCATTAAAAACCTTTCGGTAAGTGACAATAAAAAAAATTACTTCTTTCCATTGAATGAATGGAGCGGCAACAATGTGCACGATGAAAAAGGCAATATTGTTGGTTACGTGGATAACCCGTTTTGGCTTACCCGCGAATCATATTTCTGGAAACCGGTTTTCAACCGTTCATTTAAACAGGTGGCAGGATTAAATTTCAACCCGCTTGATCAAAACCTTTCCATTTTTTCAAAAGATTCTCTGATAACTTATAATGCGCAAAATAAAGACCTGGTGGCAAGGCCGTATAAAAACGCAATGCCCGTAAATATGGTGCTGGGTAAAAACATTCTTAACACAAAAGAAAACAGGGTTTACATTTACGAATTGTTTGATGTGCAGGCAGGCCAGCCTTCCATAGCATCACTCAATCTCGACCTGAATAATCTTGAATGGCAAACGGTTGGTAAAGCAACGCTGCCAAACCAGTTGCATCATCACAATATTTTCTATGATGCAACAGGAGATACTATTTATCTGTTTGGCGGCTATGGAAATTATAAATACCATAACACGTTTTTGTACTACGATAAACGAACGGACGCATGGCAGCCGCAAACCTTTACCGGCGATAAAATAACGCCGCGTTTCTTTTCTGCCGCCGGCCTTTCAGACAAGCCCAACGAAATATTTTTATTTGGCGGTTATGGAAATGAATCGGGCAACCAGGTTATTGGCGGTAAACAATATTATGACCTTTACAGGATCAACGTCCAAAATCACACAATAAAGAAGTGTTGGGAAATACAACCTGACAGCGGCGTGTTTGTTCCGGCCAACAACCTCATCTTGTCGGCCGACAAACAATATTTTTATGCGTTATGCTATCCGCATGAGATGGCCAGAACAGCATTAACGCTGTATAAGTTTTCTATTAAAGATGGCAGCTATGAAATTGTAAGTGCGCCCATACCGGTTATTTCCGAGCGCATAGAATCTGACATCAATCTTTTTTTTGACGGCAATACGAATGAATTTTTTTGCACCGTACAAGAGTTTACCGACAGGCATAACTCTGCTATAAAAGTATTTTCACTGGAGGGGCCACCGTTAAGCAGGGCGCTTTACCTACAATCCCTCGAGCCTGAAAAGCCTTCGCATAATTTTATTCCCTACATCATTGCAGGTGTGTTTATTATTAGCGCTATAGCCGGAATTATATTATTGAGAAGAAAAAAAGGTCAAAGCCAGGCAGCAGTTGTTCAGCCATTAATGGTTCCTGAAATGGAGAATGAACCT
Source organism: Bacteroidota bacterium (assembly GCA_023391315.1). Classification (GTDB taxonomy): domain Bacteria; phylum Bacteroidota; class Bacteroidia; order Chitinophagales; family Chitinophagaceae; genus Parafilimonas. The sequence goes on from JAEWBD010000358.1 coordinate 3,387, forward strand.
GCGGAAACGGAGGCCGCAGTTAACCAGATTACCAAAAATGCTATTTATATATTAGGCGATTTCTTAGTATATGATGCAAAAGGGATGGATATAACCCACCTGTTCAGCCCAAAGATCAAACAGCTTTTTGCGCTGATATTACTCAACAGCATTAACGGTGAAGGCATCAGCTCAAGAAAAATCTCGTCTGCCTTATGGCCCGATAAAGAGTACGCAAAAACCAAAAACATACGCGGCGTAACGTTCAATCATTTAAGAAATGTTATTAGTAATATAAGTGGGCTTGAGCTTAATTTTTCAGGCGATAATTATTTCTTTAAGCTGGATGAAACGGTTTTTTGTGATTATGCCTTTGTTTCCAAAATTTTAGACCACGGTGAATTTACTGATGTAAGCCTGCCTTTGATTTTACGGGGCGGCCTGCTACATGAAATGCATGATACCTGGCTGGAAACGGTGAAGTATGAATATGAGCACAGGTTAATTAACCTCCTGATGCGCGAAGTAAAGCTGTTTTATGACGCCAATAATTTAAAACAAGCCCTGGAAATTTCGAGGTATATTTTAAAAACAGAGCCGTTTAATGAAGAAGCCCTCAAATACGAAATAGCCGTACTAAAGAAATTAAAAGGTGCGGATTATGCCCGTAAGATTTTTGACCAGCACGCTGATGAATATAAACGCTCCCTGGGTGACGACTGCCCTTTAAAATTTGAAGACATCAATTTATAACCCTCTTCATATTGTTTTTTTTAACAAAAAAAGGCCTAATTGTTAAGGTTAACTAAAAATATTTGACCATTAACCCGGCTTTTAACCCTTTTTTTAACACCCCGTCCAATAAAATTACACCATTAAACGACGGCTTGCTTTATCCGAAAATAACTGAAAGCCAGAACTGTTATTGCCAATAGAATCATTGCCGGGAACCTATCCGGCATATTAATCATTTTGAAAAACAATTGCCTGATGAAATTTTACTTGCAAAAAAGAAAGTACAAACTGCTGCTCTTTCTATGTTCCATTTTATTGCTCGGCTCAACAAGCAGTGCCCAGCAAACAAAACAAGAGCTTACCATTACCGGTGTAGTGCATAACGAACTGAATAATTTGTTGCAGGGCGTTACAACCATAAACCTGAAAACGGGTAAAACCGTTGTAACAAATGAGAAGGGTGCATTTTCCATCAATGCCCAACAGGGAGATTCTATTTCTTTTTCTTATGTGGGTTACAGCACCCAAACAGTTGCCATTGGCGACCGTATTTACCTTGACATAATCCTGAATGCCCCAAGCGGCAGCATGGAAGATGTGGTGGTGGTGGGTTACGGCAAACAGAAAAAAGTTAGCCTTGTTGGCGCCCAGGCAACTATAAAAGCAGAAGATCTTCAGCATCCTGTTGCCAATATAAGTACCATGTTGGCCGGCCGTATTTCAGGCTTGATTGGTGTACAACGCTCTGGTTTGCCAGGTAGCAATACTGCGGATATATGGATAAGAGGAATACAAAGTTTTGGCAGGAGCAGCAGCGCCGCTCTGATAATTATTGATGGTGTACAGGGCCGCGACCTTAACAGTATTGACCCGGAAGATATAGCCACTTTTACCATTTTAAAAGATGCTGCGGCAACAGCCGTGTACGGATCATTGGGTGCAAATGGTGTTATTCTTATTACTACAAAACGAGGTAAACAAGGTAAAGTAAACCTTATGGTAAATTATAACCAGGGAATTACCGCTTTTACAAAAACGCCCGAAATGGCCGATGCAAAAACCTATATGAATTTAAAAAATGAAGCTATGGTTGCATCGGGACTGCAGCCGCAGTTTACACAGGATTATATAGATAGCACACTTTCACCTGCTGCAAACCACTATGTATATCCAAATGTTAACTGGCTGGATTACCTGTTTAAAAGTACTTCCTCCAACAAACGCCTGAATTTCAGCGCAACAGGTGGCTCTGAAAATACACAGTTTTATACCTCGCTTGCCTATTATGATGAATCTTCTTTATTAAAGACGTCGCCCGATGTTAATTATGATGCCGGTACACGTTTTCAACGGTATAATTTCACTTCTAACGTTGATATGAAATGGACTAAAACCACTAAATTTTTTCTTGGTCTCAGTGGCTATATCACTAATTTTAATCAGCCGGGCATATCTACGGATAATAATAATGAAAGTAACAAAGGAGCGAAACAAGCTTTTGTGCAAGCCATGAATGCCAGCCCTGTCTTCTATCCGCCAATGTACCCCGGCAACCTCGTTTCTGGTGTTGCCTATGGTTCTTCGCCTTCACCCAATCCATGGGCAGCGGTTACCCAAACTGGTTATTCTAAATACTTTACTTCTAAATTAAATGCCAATGCAAGCCTTAGCCAGGATTTAAGTTTTTGGGTGAAGGGCTTATCTGTAAGTGGTTTGTATTCTTTTGATGTTTGGAATTCTTCTACCCAGTACAGAATCCGCTCCAGAAGCATCTATTTTCTTAACCAGGTAGATCATTACAACGCTGATGGTTCTTTAAACCTTGAGCAAATGATTGCAGGTTCAGACAACCTGAATTTTGGTAATGCCAATGATGCTAACCGCCAGTTTACGGCACAAGGGCAGGTAACTTATGATAATACTTTTGGCGATCATCATATCTACTCCATGCTGGTGTATAACCAGCTAAGCCAGTTATACCCTTTTGCCGGCAACCTCAGCGATTATATACCGCACCGCCAGCAGAACTATGCAGGCAAGGTTACTTATTCTTATAAGGATAAATATTTTGTTGAATTTAATGCAGGCTACAACGGGTCGGAAGATTATGCACCATCAAAAAGGTTTGGCTTCTTTCCTTCAGTAGGCCTGGGCTGGGTGCTTTCAAAAGAAAAATTCTTTGAGCCGCTTTCCAATGTCTTCCAATTCTTTAAAGTGCGCTACTCCAATGGTATTGCCGGTGCACCAGGCACGGGTTTGCGCTTTGGTTATTTGACGCTGATAACAACCGGTGCACAAGGTATTTGGTTTGGTACGCCAAATAACAATACCGGTTATATTTCGGGTATCAATATTTCACAGTACGGCGCTGATGTATCCTGGGCCACTGCACACACGCAAGACCTCGGCCTTGAGTTTAATGTGCTGAACAACAAACTTAGTTTCATATTGGATTATTTCAAATCGAAAAGAACCGGTGTTTTTCTTGATCGGGCCGATTTTCCTGACTATGCAGGCCTGCAATACAACCCGGTTGGTAACTATGGTAAAGTTAATGCCTCGGGTTTTGATGGAACAGTAGAATTGCTTCCAATAAACCTGGGCAGCAAAGCATCCATTTCTTTCAGGGGAACATTCTCTTACAACCAGGATGTGCTTTTAGAAAACAGGCAGGCGCCTTTTGCCGATCCTTACCAGGAAAGAAGAGGGCAAAATATTTTGGCACAGTTTGGTTATGTGGCTGATGGCCTGTTTCAAAACCAGAAAGAGATTGATAACTGGGCAGACCAAACGGCATTGGGCAACCCTCGTGTGGGGGATATAAAATACAAAGACCTCAATGGAGACGGTGTTGTAAATATATATGATCAAACAAAAATAAGCAGGGGCGATGTGCCAAGCCTTACCTATGGTTTTGGTGTAAATCTTAATGTAGGCCAGTTTTATATCAGCGCTTTCTTCCAGGGGGTTTCAGGCGCTTACCGTACACTTGACGGTATTGCCAGGGTGCCCCTTTCCGCCAGTGGTAATGATGGTAATTCTTATTCCAATGTTGTTGACCGGTGGACAGAAGAAAATCATGCCGAACACCCGTTTTATCCGCGTCTTGGCGTAGGAACAACCGTTAATAACAACAATCAGCCCAGCACCTGGTGGGTGAAGGATATTAGCTTCATAAGGTTTAAAACACTTGATATAGGATACAATTTGCCAAGCGGTTCATTTAAAAGCATAGGGCTGAAAAATGCACGCATTTACCTGTCAGGCGTTAATTTATTGTATTGGAGCCCCTTTAAATTATGGGACCCGGAAATGAACACCGGCAATGGCAATACTTATCCCAATACAAGAAATCTCTCTATAGGCCTGCAAATGAATTTCTAAACTGAAACTCCTAATTCAAAGCGTAATGAAAAATAAAATAATACTTGTTGCATTTATATTCAGCATTGTTTTGTTGGGTTCCTGTAAAAAGTCTTTTTTAGACCAGATACCTGATAATATTTTGCAGGAAGAAGACATATTTCAATCCCTTGCAAATACCAATGCTTACCTGGCACAGATATACACGAATATACCCGATGAATTTTCAAGCAGGTTTGCGCCCAGCCGTTATGCCGGCCCATGGACAGGCGCTTCGGATGAAGCCAATTACTGGTCTTTATCCTGGGTTATGTCAAATAGCCTCAATCAAAGCACATGGGACAATAATGCAGGTGGAACTTATTGGACAAACTGGTACAAGCCGGTAAGAACAGCCACCGATTTTATTAGTAAAATAGACAACGCAAACCCTGATGAAGTTTCTGCGCTGCTCAGGATGCATTACAAAGGCGAGGCGAGGGCTTTACGTGCCATATTTTATTATTGGATGATGCGTTTGTACGGGCCCGTAATTATTCTTAAAGATGTGGTGCCGGTAAACGGAACAGGCGATGAAATATTCTTTCCCCGCACCTCATTCGATTCCTGCGTGTTGTATGTAACAACCAAGTTAGATAGTGCTTATGATGAAATTAAAAAATCTGTTGCCGGCAGCCCGCAGTCTCCTGCCATGCCTTTGGATAATGAATGGGGCCGCATAACCACCGGTGTTTGTAAAGCTTACAAATTTCAAACATTAATGCTGGCTGCCAGCCCTTTGTTTAATGGTAATACAGAATTATCAACACTTAAAAATAAAGATGGCCAGCAACTTATAAACCAGACATACGATCCTAACAAATGGAAACTTGCCGTGCAGGCCGGTAAAGATTTTTTAGATGAATTTGTTGACGGCGGCACTTATGGTTTATATACAGAAAGTGATGCCGATCCTTATGTGGCGGCTTATAAATCCTGCAAAAATGTTATAACAAACGATTGGAACAAAGAATGGATATGGGGCAAGGCCATGTGCGACGGAGTTGGCGATTATCAATATGATATTACGCCGAAACTTGTTGGTTATGGTAGCTCTGTTTCAAAAGGCGCAGGCTTTCTTGCCGTAAACCAATCTATGGTGGATGCTTATTTTATGAGGAATGGTTATCCTATATCAAATCCAAATTCAGATTATCAAAGTTCAGGTTTTTCCGATTTTAAATCGCCTGCTGATGTA
>JAEWBD010000402.1 GCA_023391315.1 Bacteroidota bacterium
GGTTTGGACAAGTGGCTGGAAGCTTGCCAGCGCTGTAAGCAATGCCGGCGCATTAGGTCTTATCGGCAGCGGAAGCATGTACCCTGAAGTATTGCTTCAACACATCCGCAAATGCAAGGCTGCCACTGCAAAGCCTTTTGGTGTAAATATTCCGCTTTTATATCCTGATATTGAGAAGCACATTCAGATTGTAATTGATGAAGGTGTGAAAATTGTTTTTACGAGCGCTGGTAATCCTAAAACCTGGACCCCGGTTTTAAAACAACACGGTATAACGGTAGTACATGTGGTAAGCAGCAGCACATTTGCTAAAAAAGCAGAAGCCGCAGGTTGTGACGCGGTAGTGGCAGAAGGTTTTGAAGCTGGTGGCCATAACGGCCGTGAAGAAACGACTACAATGGTTTTAGTTCCGCTTGTGAAAGCAGCGGTGAAAATTCCGGTGCTGGCTGCGGGCGGTATTGCAACTGGCCGGCAAATGCTGGCGGCCATGATTTTAGGCGCCGATGGCGTGCAGATAGGCAGCCGCTTTGTATGCAGCAACGAAGCTTCCAATCATATAAAGTTTAAAGAAGCTGTTGTAAACAGCAAAGAAGGCGATACAATGCTGAGTATAAAAAAAGTAGTGCCGGTGCGGTTGCTTAAAAACAATTTTTCTGAAACGATAAAAGAAGCTGAAATGCGTGGCGCAACTAAAGAAGAACTTGCGGCAATATTGGGGCATGGCCGTGCAAAAAAAGGCATGCTGGAAGGAGAACTTGATGAAGGCGAACTAGAAATTGGCGAAGTAAGCGCTTTAATAAACAATATAAAACCTGCTGCTGACATTGTGCAGGAAATATGGAATGAATTTAGTGTGATGGCAAACAATCCGTTTTACTTCAATCACTGATGTTTGTTTTATTTTCATCATCGGCAAATAAAACCGCTTTAAATTTTTGATAGAAGAAAGAAAGCACAAGCAGCAATGTACCAATGGTGATATAAGCAATAATTTTTTGAACGGCGGTAAAAAATATACTATCCAGCAGAACCAGTTTTAAAAGCGTAAGTGCTACAAGTAAAATAGCAGCAAGCCTTGGCCATACTGTTTTTGTCAGGATGCCAGTTATAAATACAATGATGGCAAGCAGTGTCCAGAGCATGGTAATGGTTAAGCCGCTGCATTGTATGCCTATCCATAAAACAATTAGCAAAAGAGCAGTAGCGTAATGTATGCGGTTAAGCACTTTTTCATCGTGAAAAAAATAATTGCCCGCTATGGCAAAAACAAAGAATAATACAGCACAGAAAGCCGTTACACCCGCTGCATTTGGGTTAGAAGTTGGGATGCTGAAAATAGTAAGCAGTGCAATAAAAAGTGCAAAATTATTTATAAGCACATGCATTAGTTGCTGGTTGCTCAACTTCGTTTTCCTTGTTACGGTAAACGCAAAAGCGCTCAGCAGGAATAGGATGAAATAAACGCTCATGAAAATAACTGCATAAAACCGGAAGACTTCTTTATACCGGGCCAGCAACCAGCCAATGAAGAAACTCCATGTAATAACCAGTGCAAGCAGGTTTAATAATTTCCATGACCGTTTAAAAGATATAATGAGTATGCCTGCATTCATTACAAGTATATAGCTAAACAGTAAGATATAATTTTCATGATTGGTGCTGATGAGCATGGGAATAGCATAAGCGCCCACCATGCCTACGGCTGCAATTTCCTGGCGGTTATATTGCAGCGACCTGCTTGCCGTATAAACCGCAATTACAGCCATAATAACAAAGCAAAGTGTTTGCGAAAAGAAATCATAATAAGTGAATGCACCATATGTTGTAAAATACATGGAAGCCATGGCACCACTGAACAGTATGGCGCTAAAACCTTCATAGTTTTTCTTTAGCATGAACGACAGTAAAAGCAATGCAACGCTTGCTGAGTAAGCAAGTATAATTCTTACAAAGGGTGTGATGAGATTTTTATCAATTGCATATTTTACGCCTATAGAAATCCCAATCAGCAATACAACAATACCAACAAGGTTGATGATCTTTAAACCTATAAAATTTTCAACCGAACGTTGCGAAGCAATATTTTTTCTCACTGCTTGTGGCGGTGGAGGAACGGGTCCAGGCAACTTAGCAGAACCCACAGAACGGTTATCACTTTCATTTATCCGGCGCTGCATTTGCATTACTTCTTCCTGCACCTGTTGTAACTGCTGCGATAATTTTTTCACCTGCTGTTTCAGATCATCCATTTCGCTTAAAGCCATATTCGATGTTAAGAATTTTAAATTAAAGCAAAACCATTTATCTATACTAAAATAATCCTTATTAAAAATGAAGGCATGCATTTAATGCCGCTGTAATTCTTCCTGAACTTATAATTAAGTTATTATTGTCTTGTGAAAAAATTATTTACCAATTTAACCTTCTGGGTGCTTGTTGCCATAACAGCCGGTGCACTGTTAGGGAATTTCTATCCTGGCACTGCAATAAAAATGAAGGTTCTCGGTGATTATTTCATTCTATTGATTAAATATTTTATTTATCCTATCATTTTCTTAACCATATCGCTTGGCATCAGTAATATGGGCGACCTGAAAAAAACGGGCCGTGTAGGAGGCAAAGCATTATTGTATTTTGAAATAGTTACCACTTTTGCTTTATTAATTGGCATCATCGTTTCCCATTTTATACAACCGGGCCGCGGCGTTGACATTTCATCTATAAAAGGCGGCAATATTTCTGCATATATAAAAGAATCAAAAGAATTTAGCTGGCTCCAGTTTTTTAAAGATAACCCAACGCTCCAGATATTGATTATTGCCATACTATTTGGAATATGGTTAAGCCGGTATAACAAAAAAGAAATCATTATTGCGCCGCTTACCAATATTTCAAGATATGTTTTTAAGGCTTTGCATTTTGTAATGCTGCTGGCACCGCTCGGCGCTTTTGGCGGCATGGCTTATACTATTGGTAAGTTTGGTGTGCACACATTATTGCCTTTAATAAGGCTGATGATGAGCGTTTATATAACCTGTTTGTGTTTTATTTTCATTGTGCTTGGTTTAATGCTGCAGTATTATAAAATCAGCATACTTAAATTTCTAAAATATATACGTGCCGAACTTTTAATCGTATTAGGTACCTCCTCATCAGAAGTGGCACTGCCCTCATTGATTGAAAAGCTGGAACGTATGGGCTGTGCAAAATCAGTTACAGGGCTGGTGGTGCCTGCAGGTTATTCTTTCAATCTTGATGGCACAACTATCTATCTTTCCATGGCGGTAATGTTTCTTGCTCAAGTGTATAATATTGAACTTACCCTTCACCAGGTGCTTGTTATTATTGGTGTTTTACTCGTTACATCTAAAGGAGCAGCAGGTGTTACAGGCAGTGGTTTTATTGTGCTTGCATCCACACTTACAGCCGTGAAAGTTATCCCCATCGAAGGCCTTGCATTTTTATTAGGCGTTGACAGGTTTATGAGTGAAGCAAGAGCACTTACCAATTTTATAGGCAATGGAGTGGCCACCGTTTGGCTTTCCAATAATGAAAAGGAATTTAACCGTAGTAAAATGATTGACGTGCTGTATGAACCCGCAAATACCCGGCAATCGTAAAAGCTGGTATTATGATTGCGTTGTTTTCAGGAAAAGATTTATGGCAAAAGCATCATCATCTAAAGCGAAGAAAGGAGCTGTAAAAAAATCAGCATCTAAAAAAAAGGCCAGGAAAGCCGCGCCAAAGAAATGGTCGAAAAAGGTTACCCAAACCAGCAACGCGATGGATTTGGAAAAAGATATTTTCAAATCAAAAGATGCGAAGAAAATTGCATTGTCGGTAAAGCATTCGGCAGAAAAGAGTAAGCGCAAAAAAGCAGGCCCTTTTCAATCTGCCATGAGCATGATTAATTTTTATGAGAACCGTGCAGGCGATAATCTTAACGCCGCGCAAAGAAAGGTATTGGATGATTCGAAAAATGAATTACGCAAATTGTTTGGAAGAGAAGAAAAATAGGTATAGTCCGTTTAATTCAGTCTTATAATTGGAGTTGTAAAACCAGGCTTTTAAATCATACCAGTTTTAAATATTGCGGAAGAGCCATCGTTCAAATCTTACCCCGACAGATTTTTAAATCCATTCGACGATAATAATTATCATTTCACCGATATGAAATATAAAAGGTATAGCCGGCTGATAATTTTGCTCTCGCAAATTAAAAATTTATATGAACATCTTAATTGTTGGCAAGCTTACAGAAACCCAGATACTTGCCGATGAACTGGAAGCCCAAACCGCACAAAAGTGCGAACAAATGGAACTGACTGCTGATATTGTTTACCGTATTCAAAAGAAACGCTGGCATTTAATAATAATGGCAGTGAACTATGAAAACCTGGCTACAGCATGTACTACGCTTTATTCAATCAAACAAAATAATCCCGCTTCGCACGTAATATTAATTTCTGCGAATAAAGATGTGGATTTAATGTCCTCAGCCCTTGATAGCGGTGTTAATCACTTTTTGGTTTACCCGCTGGCTACGCAGGTTTTACTGGAAAGGTTATCAACCGAAATCAAAACCATCCGCGAAACTTTGAATATCAAGAAAGTGCTGGCAATCGGCGCTCACCCGGATGACGTTGAAATTGGCTGTGGCGCCAGCTTGATGAAGCATGCAGAGAAAGGTGATAAAGTGCATATTCTTACGCTCACCAATGGTGAACAGGGGGGCAATGTAGATATCCGTTATAAGGAATCGCTTAAAGCTGCTGAATATGTAAATGCCAATTTATATATGAAAAACCTGAAGGACACTTTTATAACTGATGGCCCTGAAACCATTAAGATCATTGAAGAGGTTATTGCTAAAGTGCAGCCCGATATTATTTATACGCACAGCATAAACGATAACCACCAGGACCACAGGAACACTTATCATGCAACTATGGTGGCTGCACGCGGCGTTACGCAGGTGTATTCTTACTTAAGCCCATCATGCAATATCAACTTTAAGCCTTTGCGCTTTGAACATATTGAAAAATATATGGATGATAAAATTGAAATGATCTCATTCTTCCATTCCCAAAAAACAAAATGTGCTTACCTGGCCGATTCATTAATAAGATCAACCGCGGAATACTGGGGCCGCTTTTCAAGGTATGGCATTGTTGAACCCTTTGAAGTAATCCGTGCCTAATAAATAACCAAACCAATCAATAACAATTTTAAAAAAGAAATTATGAATATCTTAATTACAGGAGCAGGCGGACCCGCCGCAATATGCGCTTACAAATCTTTATCAGCAGCCGGTTATAATATTTTTATAGGCGATATGGACCCGATGTCTGCCGGTTTGTACCTCGTTCCAAAAGGCCAGCAGTTTATATTGCCTGCCGGTAAATCTGAAATGTTTGTTCCCTTTTTACTTGAGCTTTGCCAAAAGCATAACATTGATCTTTTAATACCCACATGCGATGTTGAATTAATGCCGGTGGCCAATAGCATTGATGCTTTTGAAGCTATTGATTGCAAGGTCTTGGTTTCACCCGTTGATGCCCTGGAAACCTGTCAGGATAAATATCTTTTAATGGAAGCCTGCAAAAAGAATGTGCAGTTAGGCGATTATGATTTGTTTGAAAACTTTTTAGCTAAACCACATTTCAACAATAATTGGATCGTAAAACCAAGAAACGGCAGCGGTTCAAGGGATATATTTAAAGTAACTAACCGTGAAGAACTGGAAAACCTGGCACACCTGGAAGGAAAGAATTTTATGGTGCAGGAATTTTTGGAAGGCAAGGAATACAGCATAGATATGATGATTGATAAAAACGGTAAAGTTTGCGCTGCCGTTGCCCGTGAAAGAATGAGAACAGATTCAGGTGTTGCTGTTACTTCAAAGGTTACCAAGAAGAGAGAGATTATTGAATATGCAATAGCTGTAGCAGAAAGTTTAAACTTAAGGTTTGCCATTAATGTGCAGGTTATTGATACGGAAAATGGTCCTATGCTGCTTGAAATAAACCCGCGTTTTTCCGGTGGCCTCAGCCTTATCATTGCAGCCGGTGCAGATATACCTTTAATGTGCGCAGAAAATATTTTGTTTAACAGGCCGGTTGCAATCGTGGCTGATTATAAAGAGATTGCTATGGTGCGTTATTTCCAGGAAAAATTCTTCGATCCTGCTCTCTTTTTAAGCGAAGAAGTACTCGTGCCTGAAACCTTAGCGCTGGCAGTTTAAATTATTACCAGGTGAATTGTAAGGTTTACTTACAATTCACCACTCACAATAACACTATTACAAACTCTTCATGCCGCTTGTATTTGATTATATCGCCATCTTTTTTGCACTACTCGGTACCATACCTGTATGGGCATCGCTGTACCAGTTTTTTATGATCGGCCTTCACGGCATAAAAAATCATTATAAACACACAGCGGCTTATATGCCCAGGGTTGCGATAATTGTGCCGGCTTGGAATGAAGGCGATGTAGTTGGTAATACCATTGAGCATCTTTTATCGATGGATTATCCGCGTCATGCATTAAGGGTATATGTGGTGGATGATGCCAGTACAGATCATACGCCTGATGTGGTAAAACAAAAACATAAGCAATATCCTGATAATGTTTTTCATTTAAGAAGAGAGAAAGGCGGGCAGGGGAAAGCGCATACATTAAATCATGGTATTAATATAATACTTGAAGAGAATTGGGCTGAAGCTTTATTGATTATTGATGCTGATGTTTTATTTGAAAAGAATGCACTGCGTTTAATGACAAGGCATCTTGCTGATAAAAATGTGGGTTCTGTTACAGCATATATTAAAGAGGGCAGCGCACCGGGCAATTTCATTTCAAAGTTTATTGCGTTTGAATATATAACAGCGCAGGCGGCATCAAGAAGGGCGCAGAATGTAATGGGATCGCTGGCTTGTTTGGCAGGCGGCGCTCAATTGCACAGCCGTGAAAACCTGCTGGCTATTGGCGGAAAGATAGATACATCATCGCTTGCAGAAGATACCTTCACCACTTTCAAAACACAATTGAATGGCCGCAAAGCCGTGTTTGATGGCAATGCCACTGTGTGGGCTGAGGAACCGGGTTCTGTTGTTGCCATATGGAAACAAAGGTTAAGATGGGCGCGTGGCAATGTGCAGGTAACAAAAGCTTTTAAACATATCTGGCTTAATAAAAAGAATGGAAAGAAACTGGGCAGCTTTAGTTTTTCATTGTTATGGTTTGCCATTTTATTGATGCCGGTTTTTATGATCTTATCATCAATTGGTTTGATATGGCTGTTCTTTTCCAACTTCAGCGAATCGTGGTTATTATTTAAGCAGTTGTGGATTGTTAATGCATTCACTTATTTATTCATAACGATTTATTCGCTTATCATCGATAAGCAAACTGCAAAGAAAGCATGGCTGCAGGGCGTGTTGTTCCCGGGCATTATATCACTCACTATAATTGTGCTTTCCTGCTTTCCCACTGCAATAGATGATTTCATTCATTTTGTAAACGGCATGACGCAGGCTGACCTCGGATTAACGCAAAAAATAATTGTATTGTTTATGTATGCCTGGGCTTCACTATGCATGCTGGTAGCTTATTGGGCTTACATTGCAGATAAAAACAAAAAGCCTTACTGGGTTTCACTTACTTTATTATTGATTTCAGGTTTTGGTGCATTACTCTGCACCATCACACTGTACTCTTATATAATGGAATATAAAAAAGCTGAATTAAAATGGGACAAGACTCAAAAGTCGGGCAAGGTGGTTATAGCAGGTTAGCTGTACCGCTTTCAGAAGAAGAAGAAAACATGCTGCGTTATGCCGCTTTACATGAAGCGGAAATAAAAGCGGATGCAAAAAGAGAAAGAAGACTGCTTATTTACCAGGTTTTATTGGTAACCACATTAATTGCAGCAGCTTTTATAAAGGAAAGATTTTATCCCAGTGGCGTAGAGTGGATCAATTGGTTATTTAACAAGTTTTAGCTGATAAGAATAAAACGAAAGCAACTTAAACCCTTTAACTGTTTAATATTTTTTAAAGATATAGCTCTTCAATCCTAAGCGCTATTGAGTATAAAGCAGACATCCCTAAGCCCTTTAAAAAGCAATATAAATAATACAATGTGGCTTCTTACAACTTCCTGCTTACCATTAATCCCGGCATATAAATATTAAAATCTTTGTTGCTCTTAGAATCTTTATAATGCTCATAAGTGAAGTGTATTTCAAGATTCCATGTTGCGCCAACCGGGGTGGTGAATAAGGCATTTACGGTTTGGGTATGCATTTTTGAAGTGGGTATATCGGTTACGTTTTCCGGCTGGAAAATATTATAGCGATCGCCTATGCCATAGTTAACTGAAAAGAACTGGTCGCCTTTAAAATAATACCGGTAATTAAAATTGTTTACAAAACTCAGTTGCTTTTTTTGTTCAACCATGTATAGTGTGTAACCAAAAAAATGTTTATCAATTTGCTTGCTTACGCCCACGGGAAATACAAAACTCCTGCTGTCATCTTTAGGTGCATAAACCCGGGCGCCTGCCTGCAATTCCCATCCTTTCCCCGGAACAAAAAAATTGGAAAATCCGCCAATGAATGCCGGAAAGAATTTACCATCAGAGCCGGCCAGCAGAATATTAATGTAATCTTTCTTTGAAAAGTTATGATAGTATTCAGAAAACAATTGTGCACTATAATCGTGGTGGCTGAAAGCATTATTAAACTTTAAGATCAGGTGATCATTTTTTCCTTTTATGGAATAACCTGCGCCAATTTGGGTAATGTTTACTTCCTGCGGCGAATACCTTAACTGGTCAACGGATAATAGTAATTTTTGCTGCGGTCTTTCTTTAATCGTTGTATCGTTAAAGACCGTAACCTGCGCTGCCGTATCAATAATGTTACGGGTATTATTTGCAATTGCTTTTGTGTAGAATAACTGAACAAGAAGGAATAAGCCGATATATTTCATGCCGTATTTGTAGTTTGATTTTTGTATCAGATTATATTCAGCCTGTCCATTATTAATTTCCGGTGCGCCTTGCTGATGGGTATAACGTGTTTACCGATAAGAATGGTATTGTCTTCTATATCACTTATCTTTTTTGTGTTGATGATATAAGAGCGGTGCACTTTTACAAAAGCGTCGGAGTTTAGTTTTTCCTCGATGCTTTTTAAAGTGGCAAGCGATAAAAACGTTTTTTCCGTTGTTACGAATTTTACATAATCGCCAACGGCTTCAATAAAATTGATATCGTTATCGTGCAGCCTTATAAGCTTACCGTCGGCCTTAATAAAAATATCGTTCGATACACGTGCTTTTTCATGGTTAATGCGTGGTTTTATTTTTTCTATCGATTCCTTAAACCTTGGCAGTGTTATAGGCTTCTTTAAATAATCAACAACATTATACTGAAATGCCGTAAAAGCATATTCCGTTTTTGAAGTGGTGAGAATAATATAAGGCCGGTAGGGCAACTGGTCAAGCAGGTCAAAACCTGTAACATCGGGCATTTCTATATCAAGAAAAATAAGGTCGATCATTTCTTTGGACAGAAAATCCAGCGCTTCTTTAGCGTTGAAAAACGTTCCGTGAAGTGCCAGTGAACTTTCCTGCTCCACGAGGCGGCGTAAATGAAACGACGAAATGTGGTCGTCTTCAATAATAATGCAATCAATCATTTTTCTGGTATGATTTTAATATCCGGCTTTATGTTTTATTACCGCATTCACATTGCTGCCAGATGCTGCCGTTCGACTTGGCCGGTTCAGAATTATGCATTTGCATTATTACGGGCTTCTAACAGAATTTCATCCTATTACCTGTTATATTTTAACACCTGCCACATAGCATTACGTGCATTTCTTAAGCGGAGTGTTTCCACACCAGCAAACTCAACAGCTTTATTTTTATGAAATTTACCCGCAGGAGAAGATAATATTATTATTCGTTGCTTTTTCAGTTTATACTTTTATCGGGCCTGCGTGTATCAAGTCTTTCACAAATCGGACTTTGTACAAAAATATATAAAAAAGATATTGTTGAATATAAGTTACAAACTTACCTGCAGTTTTTGTTATAAATATTGATGGAAGTCAATAGGCGGCCTGACAAAGAATTAGGTTTCGCTATTCCGGTATATTTTAATAAAGTCCTGATATTATTTTCAGGCCAAAAAATTGGGGAAAGCAGGTAATTTTTATCGCAGGATTTTTGTTTTTTATTATCTTCCGCAGGTCAGCGTCTATCTGAATTAATACGAATAAGTATGGGCCATTTACCAAAATTGATAGAAGACTTAGCACTTATTCTTGTAACGGGTGCTATTACCACTTTAATTTTTAAGAAGATAAAACAGCCCCTGGTGCTGGGTTACATTATTGCGGGGCTTTTAGTAGGGCCGCATCTTTCTATTACGCCCACCGTTGCCGACAAGGAAAACATTGAAACACTGGCAGAGATTGGTGTGATCTTTCTTTTATTCAGCCTGGGCCTTGAATTCAGTTTTAAAAAGCTCATACGCGTTGGCGGTGCTTCAACCATTACGGCATTTACAGAAATTATTTTCATTGTAACTGCCGGTTATTTAGCCGGCAAATGGATGGGATGGTCGAAGATGGACAGCGTTTTTTTAGGCGGCATGCTCGCAAGCTCGTCAACCACCATTATTATTCGTGCTTTTGAGGAAATGGGTGTGAAAACAAAGCGCTATGCCAATGTGGTGTTTGGCGTGCTGGTGGTGGAAGATATCGTGGTGATATTATTGATGGTGTTGCTTTCAACCATGTCGGTAAGCCAGCAATTTGAAGGCGGCGAACTTTTACAGACTGTTTTAAAACTGCTGTTCTTCCTGGCTTTATGGTTTATTATGGGCATATTCCTGCTGCCCACCTTATTAAAGAAAGCAAAGAATTTAATTAATGATGAAACCCTGCTTATTCTTTCCATAGGCCTGTGTTTGGGCATGGTAATACTGGCAACGAAAGTTGGTTTTTCTGCCGAGCTTGGCGCATTCATAATGGGAT